>NZ_JAMPKN010000004.1:0-262219 GCF_039962155.1 Trichocoleus desertorum AS-A10
TGGCGCGGTGGAACCACACTGACCCATCCCGAACTCAGAGGTGAAACGCTGTAGCGGCGACGATACTTTGGGGGCAGCCCCACGGGACAATAGCTCGATGCCAGGGCAATAATAGAGTAAAACTCCTCTTTGGATACACCACAAGAGGAGCTTTGCTTATAGCAACAATTCTGGCAAAAATCTTAATTAAGTTTGCTGTTTTGGTATGCTGGCTGATTTCTATAAGCTTACTCTTGCCGTAAGCCATTACTGTAAAGAGTATTTTGTACCTATATTAGGGTGCTAATCTGATTCTTAGGGGTAGCTTTAATCATTGTTAGAGCTTGCGGCTCTTAGAGTTACTTGTAAATCATCGACTAAGTTAGTTAGAACGAAATAGAGATACATATTGAGCGAAAACTGGATACAGTACCTATACGTTTTATTCTGCGCCGATAACTCGTATGTCGATCAAAAATACTAATATTCCGACTCTGAGTGAAGATGCTGCTATTCCTACCAACTCTTTGGCGAGTGTCGTTGATGGCTTGCCGGTGGTGATTAGTAACTTGAATTCTGCAAACAATAGCATGCCCCTAAACAACGACGGTGGAACGTTGGTGCACCCTGCTAAACCCAACTTTTTAGATACTAGTAGTTTTATCTATACAGTGCGTGATGCTCAAGCCAGTCTTGCCGTCGGTATGATTAGTGGCGGTGCCGAAAACGACCAACTGATAGGTAGTACTAGTAATAACGAGTTATTTGGTGGTGCTGGTAATGATCAGCTTTTAGGCGGAATGGGGGATGATGTACTCAATGGCGGCAGCGGTGAAGACGCTCTCTATGGTGGAGAAGGCAAAGATACTTTTGTGCTGACTCCTGGCGAGGGTTCAGATACGATCGCTGACTTTGTGGCGGGGGTTGACTTAATTCAGTTTGGTGGTGGTTTGACTTCTGAAGGAGTCACTATGACTCAGTTAGGGAGCAACACTTTGATTCGGGTCGCAGCTACAAACGAGTTGCTGGCAACTTTGATAAACAGTCCATCCCTTCAAATCATTAATCTGCCTGACGTTTCATTTTTCGGGATTAGTTAGACAGAGACCCTAAAATTCTTGAATTCTGTAACCTGAATGTAGGAGGAGGAGTGGCATCTTAGCTAACTGCTTCTCCTATTTTTTCAAGCAAAACAGATTGTTGTGGCGATCGCACTCACAGACAGCTTGCTATGCAGGAGAGATTGAATAAGCCAATAAAGCCGATTTGTGAAAAATATGCAAATTTCATCCTTGTATAGGTCGTTCCAGACTGAAATTTAGGTAATCTGAGTACGTAAATCTACTTGTAAAGCTGTTAGGGTGATTAACCGCGATTGCTGATTAATTTCGGTTAGTAGTTTTGGAAATCGGTTGATCGCTGGGGATATTTTAGGGAGAACTGCCACTGCACTGGGTATCTTGTTTAGTAAAGCTATGATGTCTCCTCACTGATATTCCATAGTTGCGAGTGATGACTATTGCTTTCTAGCCCCCGCTACTTAATGTCTTTACAAAGAAATTTTGTTTTGGAAAGCCCTCTGAAAGCCGATATGACCGTAATTCTACAAGTTGGGGAGCGTGCCATTACGGCCGCAGAAATACTGCCTTTGCTGGCTCGGTACCAGCTATTACCTCAACTACTACGGGAGTTGCTGCTCGATCAGGTCATTACTCCGTATACTTGTACTTCCGAGGAAACAGCTCAGGCTTGTCAGCAGTTTTATGCTCAAAATCAGCTGGGCTCCGAAGCGGTTCAGCAAGCTTGGCTGTCGCAGCGCCAAATAACTTCAGAAGAGTTTGAGGCTAGAACTGAGCGCGGGTTGAGAATTGAAAAATTTAAGCAGGCAACTTGGGGAATCAAGCTAGAATCTTACTTCCTCCAGAGAAAAGGGCAGATGGACAAAGTGATCTACTCCCTTATTCGCACCCAAGATGTTGGTATCGCCCAAGAACTTTACTTTCGTGTTCAAGAGGGTGAGCAATCTTTCGCAGATTTAGCTAGAGAATATTCTCAAGGCCCTGAAGCTCAGACAGGGGGGTTGATTGGTCCAGTGGAGTTGAGTACTCCTCATCCCCAGTTAGCAAAAGTGCTAGCAATGAGTCAGCCTGGACAGTTATGGCCACCCACTCAGCTTGGAGAATGGGTAGTCATTGTGCGGCTAGAAAAATTTATTCCGGCGCAGCTAGATGAACCCATGCGCCAACGACTACTAAACGAACTTTTTAATAATTGGCTGCAAGAGCAGCTCAATCAAATTAACTCTGCTAACACCTTGGGCACTGTTGCTACTTCTGCTTCCTAATGACTTACACTACAAACACAATTCAAGATTTTTTAGCTACTGTACCTGGCTTTAGTCAACTACCTCCCGCTACGATTACGAGGTTGCTGCCACGATTTCAGTTGCTGCGCTATCGGATGGGGCAAGCTATCCTGGTGCGAGAGAAAATGCCCATTCAGATTTCGATTCTGTATGAAGGGCAAGCTCGCTACTTGGGGTACGACCCACGCACCCAACTTCCCAGTACATTGAAGTTGTTAAATTCAGGGGAAGTTTTAGGTTGGGCAGGACTCCTGCGCGGAATGCCTTGTGAGACGGCGATCGCTTCTAATGAAGTGGTTTGTATTACGCTTGCAACCACTGAATTTCTGGAACTGCTTGAGCAAGAAGCAGGGTTTGCGGCTGCGTTTCGTCAACGTTGTGCGTTGGTAGAAGGCTTCGATTTGCTCGGAGCAGAGCTACAGCGTCAACCTATTAATAAAATTACTAATCTCAAAGATTTTACTCAGCAGGTGTGGCCAGACGCTGTAGTCATGAACTTGCCTAAAGGTAGGACGCAGCTCAGCCAACTCGACTCTAGCTTCATTTGGTTGGTCAGTGGCGGCGGCACCGTGACCACCTATCCTGTGGCTAGCCGCCTAGATGGATCTGGTGCTCAATCATTTATTAGTGTTGAGGGACCGACTGCGGCTCGCTTGGTTGGGTTTCCTGCTGCGGTTCTGGGAGAGGTGAACCCAGAAACCAATGGCTCAGCCTTGGTACTCACTGATGCAGCTGAACTACTACCCCTCTCAGAGGGTGAGGTTGAACTGGATACGGGAGAGGTAGATATTCCATATGCACCGGAAAGGGTGCCGGGAGATTCGACTGCCGCGCTTACACAACAGGCTAAGGGAAAACAGAAGTATCCCTACATTCGAGCGCGAGGACCGCTCAATGCAACTCTGGCTTGTTTTCAGATGTTGGCGCAGCATCTGGGATTACCCTTCCGTCGAGACGTGGTGCAACGAGTTCTGACGAACCAAATGGATCGCTCGGGCAGTATGTCTTTACAGGTCTGTGGTGCGATCGCAGAACTGATGGGGCTGAATGCACAACTAGTTAATGTGCCTGCTGCGACTGTGAGCCGTCTGCCAGCCCCCGCCTTGATTCGTTGGCAAGATAGCTGTGCGGTGCTCTATGAAATTAGTGATAAAGCGATCGTGCTGGCGGTTCCAGAAACAGGAATTCGGCGACTGAAACCAGCGGACTTTGCAGAAGCCTGGGGACAAGAGGGTCAGGTTTTACTGCTAAAGCCGACCAAACAAACGCCCAAGCAGCGATTTGGTCTCGGTTGGTTTTTGCCATCGCTGATTCGGTATCGCAAGGTTTTAATCGAAGTTCTGATTGCTTCCTTCTTTGTCCAGCTATTTAGCTTAGCCAACCCCTTGATGCTACAAATCATCATTGACCGGGTGTTGGTCCAAAATAGTTTGGATACCTTAAACGTCCTCGGCATCTTCTTGATTCTGATGGCGTTCTTTGAGTCACTGTTAATGAGCTTGCGAACCTATTTGTTTGTCGATACCACCAACCGGATCGACATGGCTTTGGGTTCAGAGATTATTGACCACCTGCTTCGGTTGCCGCTGAAGTATTTTGAGAAGCGTCCCGTGGGGGAACTCTCTAGCCGTATTAATGAGCTAGAAAATATTCGTCAATTTTTAACTGGAACGGCGCTAACCGTGGTGCTGGATGCCGTATTTTCGGTCATCTATATCGTGGTTATGTTTATCTATAGTTGGCTGCTGACAATCGTCGCGCTAGCTACAATTCCTCTATTTGCCATTCTTACGGCTTTAGTTTCTCCAATTATTCGGCGACAGTTGCGGGCTAAAGCAGAGCGTAACGCTGAAACTCAGTCCTACTTAGTGGAAGTGATGTCTGGAATTCAGACGGTCAAGGCTCAGAACATTGAGTTGCGATCGCGCTGGCAATGGCAAGAACGCTATGCTCGCTATGTAAGTGCTGGGTTTCAAACGGTCTTGACTTCTACAACGGCTGGAGCGACCAGTAACCTACTCAACAAAATTTCTGGTCTGTTGGTTCTCTGGGTAGGGGCTTACCTCGTGATTGCGGGCCAATTAACCTTGGGCCAGTTGTTTGCTTTCCGCATTATTGCAGGCTACGTCACCACACCTTTGCTACGCTTAACCCAGCTGTGGCAAAACTTCCAGGAAACAGCTCTCTCGCTAGAGCGTCTGAGCGATATTATTGACACGCCGCAAGAGGCAGATGAGCTAGATCGGCAGAACATCCCAATGCCTACGATCCAGGGGGCTGTCACGTACGACGATATTGTCTTCAGTTTTAACAAGAATAGTCCGCCTCAACTTAATCACATCAGCATCGAATTTCCTGCAGGGATTTTTGTGGGTGTGGTGGGGCAGAGTGGTTCGGGTAAGAGTACTTTAATGAAGTTGCTGCCGCGTCTCTATGAACCCGATTCTGGGCGTATCTTGATTGATAATTACGATATCAACAAGGTGGAGCTATATTCCCTGCGGCGACAGGTGGGGATTGTGCCGCAGGAACCACTTCTGTTTGATGGCACTGTGCAGGAAAACATTGCTCTAACTCAGCCAGATGCCACTTCTGAAGAGATTATCGCTGCGGCTAAAGTGGCAGCGGCCCATGACTTTATCATGACGTTGCCGAATGGCTATAACACTCGTGTAGGTGAGCGGGGATCAGCACTTTCGGGTGGCCAACGACAGCGGGTGGCGATCGCTCGGACAGTGCTGCAAAATCCTCGGCTCCTGATTTTGGATGAAGCGACCAGTGCCTTGGACTATGACACTGAACGACAAGTCTGCTTGAACCTAGCTGATGCGTTCCACGATCGCACTGTTTTCTTCATCACGCACCGCCTCAGCACAATTAAGAATGCAGACATGATTTTGATGATGGATCGGGGTTCGGTTGTCGAGACAGGAACTCACGAAGAACTCATGGACATCAAAGGCCGTTACTACTGTCTCTATCAACAACAAGAGTCGCAAATGTAGGCAGTTGTTTTTAGAAGAGAGCTTGAAGCTAAAGAGTGGAGGGGCGGCGATCGCTACCTCTCTTTTTTAATCACGTAACGGTTAAGGCGTAGCCGTAAAGTTTCATCAAACTTTCTCAGTAGGCTATTTCCTGAAGTGAAGCGAAATTGCTAAAAGAGAAGAGAAGACTACCCTCTAAAGGTCAATATTGCAGCAATTGATTTTCAGTTTTTGCAAATCTTGGCAGGCTAAAGGGCACGCTAACGACAGGACTAAGTTCTAAAAGTTTTAAGCGAAGTCTGATTGCTATGTTGCTGGTGCTGGCAAATCCCCCTTTGCTACCGCCCTTGAATTGCGCCACCTTCCCTATCACTCACTAGGTTTATGACGATTAACCAGCAAAATGGAGCCAAGTTGAATCAACAGCTACCTCCCACCCCAGAAGTAGCTTCTTATTCAGCGAAATCAACGACTTTTGACCAACCCGTTGTGCTTCAGCAACCTGCCACTTGGTCACGAGCCATTGTTTGGAGTATCGTCGCTGTCACCACAGCTTCAATCATTTGGGCTTGTGTAGCCAAGATTGAGGAGGCGGTGAGCTCTCAGGGCAAGCTAGAGCCTCAAGGTGCTGTAAAAGAAGTACAAGCTCCGGTTGCAGGGGTAGTCAAAGAAATTTATGTCAAGGAAGGCGATCGCGTTAAGCAAGGGCAAACGCTTCTCAGTTTTGACCCCACCGCAGCGAAGGCCCAAGAGAAATCACTACTGAATATTCGCATAGCCTTGATGCAGGAAAATCAGTTTTATCGGTCTCAGCTGGCTGGCTTAGCGTCTCCCGCTACTACGGATCAAGCCGCGATCGCGCTGAAACTACCCGCAGAGATTGCCTCTCTGACTAAGAGCCGCGTCAATCTCTTGGCAGAAAATCAACTGTATCGCGCTCAGCTTCCGGGGGCTGCCCAAGGAGGCAACTTCTCAGTTGAGCAATTGGCTCGCTTGCAGTCCAGTCGAGATGAATTTAACTCACGCGCCGCCGCCGCCCAGTTAGAAACTAAACAGTTAGAGCGGCAGTACAGTCAAAACCAAGTGTCTTTAGCCAACGCCAGAGATAGTTTAGGGGTGAACCAGCGAATTCTGGATGGCATTCGACCGTTATATGAAGAAGGCGGGATTGCCAAAATTCAATACCTGAAGCAAGAACAAGAAGTTCGCTCAGGTCAAGCTGAAGTTGAGCGTTTGGGCCAAGAACAACAACGGTTACAGTTTGCGATCGCTCAAGCTCAACAACAACTGCAAAACACTGTCTCTCAGACGCAAAAAGATGTTTTGACTCTGATGGCGAATAACGAGCAACGCATTGCGGAAATTGACAGCCAATTGACCAAGGCGATCGTTGAAAACGAAAAACGAATTGACGAAATCAATAGCCAACTCAGTCAAGCCCAACTGACGTTGAAGTATCAGGACATTAAGGCTCCGACAGACGGCCTTGTTTTTGATGTCAAAGCGGGCGGTCCTGGCTTTGTAGCTAACCCTAGCGAACCTGTGCTCAAGATTGTCCCTACTGACCATCTAGTAGCCAAAGTGTATATCACGAACCGTGATATTGGCTTTATTAGAGAAGGCATGGATGTAGATGTCAGAATTGATTCTTTCCCCTTTAGTGAATTTGGGGATATTAAAGGTAAGCTAACCTCGGTTGGCTCTGATGCCCTACCCCCCGACGAAATTCGGCAGTACTATAGCTTCCCTGCCAAGATCACTCTAGATGAGCAAACGCTGCGAGTCCGAGGGCGAGAAGTGGCATTACAGTCAGGTATGTCTGTCAGCACTAATATCAAGATCCGCCAACGCACAGTGATGAGTATCTTTGTTGACTTATTTGCTAAGCAGTTGGATGGTATGAAAGCGATCAGATAATCTGTTGTGGCAGTCACTCTGCGCAATTGACTCAACGGCTTAATTACTTAAATGCTGGAGCAGCAAGCACAGCCCATGCAAATATCCTCAGTAGGTGCTAGTCAAGCTATGGCTGAGACACCCGCTTGGTTTGTGCAGGCTGTACAACAGCAGGCTGTAGGGTTGCCTGGGCACTATGCAGCTCAGTTATTGTGGCAACGAGGAATTCGAGATCCAGAGAAACTTGCTGGCTTTTTGCACCCACAGTTTTACCAACCGACGAGTCCGTTTGAGTTTGGGCAGGAGATGCAATGGGCAGTCGGGCGCTTACAGCAAGCTCGCAATCAAGATGAAGTTGTTGCTATTTGGGGTGACTTTGACGCCGATGGCATTACAGCCACAGCCGTACTTTGGGATGGCTTAGGTCAGTTTTTTAGTCAGGGCGATCGCCTGATTTACTACATCCCCAACCGCCTGATTGAATCTCATGGTCTCTCTTACTCAGGGCTCGATCGCCTAGCAGCACAAGGATGTCAGTTGGTTGTCACCTGCGATACGGGCAGCACCAATCTGGCAGAAATTCGGTATGCCCAAAGCTTAGGTATGGATGTGATCGTTACCGATCATCACACCTTGCCATCTGAGCGCCCCACCGTCACAGCGCTCATCAATCCGCGCTATTTGCTGCCAACTCATCCTTTGGCCCATCTCTCCGGTGTGGCTGTCGCCTATAAGTTGGTGGAAGCCCTCTACCAAACCTGGCCAGAGGTACCGCAGCAACCACTGACGCATCTACTAGATTTGGTGGCGATTGGCTTAATTGCTGATTTAGTTCAACTCACCGGAGATTGCCGTTACCTCGCTCAGCAAGGCATTGAGCAGCTACAGCAGCACCTGATCAACCATGAGGCTGGAGTGAAACCTGCTCGGCCTGGAATCGCGCGTTTACTAGAGCTGTGTAAGAAAAGTGGCGATCGCCCCACTGATATCTCCTTTGGGCTTGGTCCTCGCATCAATGCCGTTAGCCGGATTCAAGGAGATGCCCATTTTTGTGTAGAATTGCTCACTAGTCGGGACGAGCAGCGTTGTCAGCAGTTGGCTGAGGAAACCGAGCTAGCCAATATGCGGCGCAAAGCTCTACAGCGGGAAGTTACTTACCAAGTCAAAGACAAATTATCTCAGTTGGACCTGTCAACAACGAGCGTGATCGTCTCAGTCGATACTCAATGGCCCGTTGGAATTTTGGGCCTAGTCGCTGGGCAAATCGCTCAAGAATACGGTCGTCCTACAATTCTGCTCAATGCTGATTCGCCAGATCTTGATTTGGTAACACCCAACTCAAGATCTGAGGGGCGATCGCAGTCTTTGTCCTTGGCTAGAGGATCGGCGCGATCGGTAAATCAAATTGATCTCTACCAACTAGTACAAGAGCAAGCTCACTTACTCCATAGCTTTGGGGGGCATCCCTTTGCGGCAGGGTTGAGCCTGCCAGTGGCTAACCTGCCTCTGTTTACTGAAGCTGTCAATCGTCAACTACGCCAGCAAAACTGTGGCATTACTTCTCCAGCTTCTGCCAATCAAGCAGACCTCGTGGTTACAGTGGCAGAGTTAGGCAAGACTTTATTCCGCGAACTTAAGCTGCTGGAACCTTGTGGGATGGGTAATCCTGTTCCTAAACTCATGATGCGAAATTGTTGGTTTGAGCGGGCTTGGCACCGCAACAGCCAAGACTGGCAAGGTAGGAAAGTCCAGTACATTAAAACAGAGTTTGTGCTACGCGATGACTCTACTTCCATTGGTTTTCCAGGAGTTTGGTGGGGGCACTACAAAGAAGAACTTCCTTCCGGGCGCTGTGACGTTGTTGTAGAGCTAGACTTCAATACCTACGAAAACCGACGACGTGGACAGACCCCACACTATGAAGTCCGTTTGTTAGAGGTGTTGCCTGCCAGCAACGCAGCATTGCTGAGCCAAATTCCACAGCCCGCAGATTGGCTGGTGGACTGGCGAGAGGATCTTAAGCCCACTACACCAGATACAGATGTGTTGCTCATGACTCAATGCCCAACTAATTGGGCAGAGTTGCAAGCTTGGTTTCGTCGAGCAGTGCAAGAAGGGCAACGGTTGGCGATCGCTTATCCATCCCCTAGCCTAGTTGCCCCGACTCAGATTTGGCAGCAGTTAATCGGCATTGCTAAATATCTCGGCCGTACGGGTGGTTCTGCCACTCTAAGCCAGTTCCATGAAAAGTTGGGGATCGGCGATCGCCCATTACAACTAGGCTTTCAAGCCCTGCACCTTTTAGGTTTTGCTATCACTCATGCAGATCGAGGATTTCGAGTGGAGTATCAAGCGAAAGCGGACCTTACCTCTGTCGAGATGCAATTAACAGAAGTAGTCCAGCAATTCCTAGGCGTGGTTCAAGAAGAGCAGTTTCGCCGCCAATACTTCTATCAGGTGCCACTCTCAACGCTCCAAGCCGTAGCTCATCAAACGATCTTGCTACAAGCTCATCGCTCACCTCAGCCACAGCTAACTGAGTAGTTCTAGGCTTTAGCCTTTGTGTCCTGAAATCTTGCTAAAAGCTCTACTGGACCTTACCTTGATATTCACACTTAAATCCTTGCTGTTGCCACTCCTGAATGTTGACATCGCTCAGCGGAATCATATCAGCGCACTTAGGCGTATAAACTTGGCTGACTATGGCCCAGACTACACTCCGCGCTACATCTAACCCAGTTTTGAGCCAGGACTCACGATTACCAGGAACGCCTTCTTCTTTAACAATATCTGGTTCTACCCAAATACCATGTGCTCCTAGCAAAATCTGTGCCATCCATTTAGCTCTAGGGAGATGAGTCCCCGAGGTGATCAGCTTAACTTTGTGGACTTGCCACTGCCGCAACAACGGAATATTGAAGTAGAAGTTATCGAAAGTGGAATCAGCGCACTTTTCTAGCCAAACTTGCCTGATGGGAGCCTCGGAGCGTTGAAAAATGAGCCAGATGCAAGGATCTTGTGAACCCTGAGAAATCAGGATAGGAGTTTCAGGATGTTGTTTAGCAAGTTCAGTTACATAAATTTCTCGACGGATACTACCCCCTAAAACGAAAAAAGCATTAACTGGGCCCAAGGCTGCCGATCGCAACGCTATCGTGTTAATTAACAGCCAACTGCCAAGCAGTAAGCCGAGGCTCCAAAGTCCAATTTTAAGGGGGTGATCCCAGAGCTTGTAGGGCCAAGCTTGGTGGTATGAAGTTCTACGACGCTTGCTTTTCGGCTTCATGTCTAGCAAAAAACCTTAGTGAATCAAATTTGCATCTCATGCCTTAAAGTTGCACCTTTATAGTCGAACAATTCACCGCAACTTTACTGACTCTTAAAACTTGCACCTCATGCTATCCTGGCGGGCAACACTATTATGATTCTTAGGTATTCTGCCTCTTCTACTTGATTTAGTTGCTATGCGTTACGATTGCTTCATCCCCTAGTCAGCTTTAGTTTAATGACCCCTTGATGAGCGTGGACACTGGTTAAACTGTCACATGTTCAGCGTAGTTTAACTCGGTAGTTTGGGTATGTTGAAGCTAATTGTCTTAGGGGTGATCCGACCTTTTGACAGTTTCGTGCATGAGGAGTTGTTGCTGGAGCTAGGGACGTCGCAAGCCCCTTAAAACTCATTTACTGTGGTGCATTTTCGCTTCTGTTTCTTAGGGCTACTGAATATAGAGCCTTACTGCTGAGCCACTGATAGTTAAACGATTTGAGCCAACTTCCAATGAATCAGTCCCCCAGACATTTCCATCTGCTCCAAGTTGCTCTTTGTGGCGGGGCGATCGCTACTGCCGCTACCCTCACTTTGTTTGGTCCTGGTCTTAGTCGCTCCGTGCGGGCGGCTCTGCAAGATAGCCCCAAAACGATTTTGGATGAAGCTTGGCAGATTGTGAATAGCGAGTATGTGGATGGCACTTTCAACCAAAAAGATTGGCAGGCAGTCCGCCAGAGCTTGCTAGGTAAGAACTATAATTCCCGGGAAGAAGCTTATACAGCTCTACGTAAATCCTTAGAGCAGCTCGAAGATCCTTACACCCGCTTCATGGATCCGAAGCAGTACCAAGCGCTAAATAGCCAAACTTCTGGGGAGCTTTCAGGTGTTGGGATTCGGTTGGAACTCAACGAGAAAACTAAAATTCTGACCGTAGTAGAACCGATTGAAAACTCTCCGGCTCTAAAAGCGGGAATTCAGGCGGGCGATCGCATTTTGGCGATTAATGGCAAGCTGACGAAAGGCATGACCGTAGAAGATGCCTCTAATCTGATTCGAGGTGATGTTGGCACGAAAGTCACTCTACGAATTGACCGAGATACAAAGTCTGCCTTTGATATACCTTTACAGCGGGCTCGGATTGAACTGCCGACCGTACGTTATAGCTTGCGGCAAGAAGGCCAGAAGCGGATTGGCTACATTCGTTTAAATGAATTTAGTGCTCATGCTCCCCAGCAAATGCGGCGAGCGATTCAGGACTTGACGGGCCAAAAGGTAGATGCCTTTGTCCTCGACTTGCGGAGTAACCCTGGTGGTTTGTTGCAAGCGAGCATTGACATTTCTCGCATGTGGATGGACTCTGGCTCGATTGTCCGTACCGTCAATCGCAAAGGTGAGAACGAGCAATTAGCCGCCAATCGTACTGCCTTGACCAAACTACCTCTCGCAGTTTTGGTGGATGGTAATTCTGCTAGCTCCAGTGAAATTTTAACAGGGGCGCTGAAGGATAATGGGCGTGCGACTGTTGTGGGTAGTCAAACCTTTGGTAAAGCTCTAGTTCAGTCGGTCCATTCTCTGTCTGATGGTTCTGGGCTGGCTGTCACAATTGCCCATTACTACACCCCGGATGGCACTGACATTAGCCAGAAGGGAATTACTCCTGACATCAAGATTGACTTAAGTGATTCCCAACGTCAGAAGTTAGCTTCTAACCCGAAGCTAATCGGCACTAAAGATGATCCTCAGTATCTGCGAGCCTTGAATGTGCTAGAAGCAGAGTTCGCGAAGGTCAAACAACCAACTGCCGCTCAACGTCAGAGCCGCAATAATTGTCTGATTCCAGGGCTGACTTGTCGCTCTAATGTGCAATAACTTGTCTAACTCCCAGGTTTAAAGGTCTAAAAGTTAAGCGCTTCTCTAGGGGAGCGCTTAGTTGTTGCGTTGGTTCTTTAAGGCTGTAATCGTAGCTGGCTCACTAGATGTACCAGTTCGGGCAGAATCAGCTTTTGCATAGCGAGCGTAACCGCATTAGTGGAACCTGGAACGGAAAAGATCAGCTTGCTCTGGTAAACGCCTGCTACGGCTCTAGAAGCGATCGCCCGTGAGCCAATTTCTTGATAGCTCAACCAGCGAAATAACTCGCCAAAGCCAGGTAACATCTTTTCTAAGAGTTGCTCAATTGCGTCATAGGTGGTGTCCCTGGGAGCAATTCCGGTGCCGCCGTTGCAAATTACTACATCGAGCTCTGGTTGTTGGCTGAAAGCTTGGATTTGCGCTTGAATTTGCCCAGGCTCATCTTTAATAATCCTGTACTCAACAACTCGATGTCCTGCGGCTAGAAGCAACTGCTGGATTGCCTGACCACTGCGATCGTCTGCGAGCGATCGCGTATCACTCACGGTAATCACCGCACAACTAACAACAAAGTTCGCTGAATCAGGATGAGGCTGGTGAGGCATGAAGTTCGTTCTCCACTTCGCCAGGATCTAAATGCCCTCAATCCTTATGCCCGCTGCAAAATCTTCAATGGACGACGCAGGAATGAGGGCAGGCTATGGGCTGCTTTTTAGAGGATGAGAGAAGGCAATTAAGACTTACTGAACCCAAGATCGTGCTCTTCTGAATAGCGTTCCATAAACCGCATGAAGCGCTCCCACTCTGCCACGGACTTTATATAGTAGAAGGCTTCCAGTGCTTCTGGTTGACCATTGACAAACTTTGCTTTTACTTCACGTGTAGAGATTTCACCTTCTTCATCAATCAAGTACATACCTGTGATTGTTTCAGTGCTGGTGGAGCTTAAAGCCTTAGGTCGCTCAAAGTAAAACGTCGCCGTACCATTACTGCCGTCGCGAGAACGAGTTACACGGACTTCAGGCACTGCATCTTCGGTAATACCTCTGGAAAATTGAATTTCAGCCATGTCTTTAGAATTAAATCTTAAATGGACAGTTAACTATTCTTAATCATATAGATCAGTTGCCTTAAATCAAAACTCGTTGGTGGTTGAGGAAGCAGAGATAGAGGGAAGTGGCTAGAGGCCAAGGGATATGCGAAGGAAACCCAAGATCGGGCCAGTTGTGCTGGATAGGTGGAGCCTAGCCAACACAACATTACAGGGATGACCTAAGCGGAAACGATGTATGGAGAGCTAATTGCAGGCGATCGCCCAGCATTGACCAAGGCTTGATAAACCATAGCGGTTACTTCAGCACGAGTCGTCTCCCGGTTAGGGTTTAGCTGTCCTACAGTGGGGAAGTTCACTACCATCCGGCGTTTTGTGGCTGTGGCAACAGCACCACGGGCGAAAGGTGGAATTGAACTTTGATCGCTATAGATCCCCAACCCAGCTTCATCACCACTTCCCAAGTTCAAGCCGTTGACCAAGGAAACGAGCACCTGAACGCGCAGCACGTTCTCATTCGGGCGGAAGGTATTATCTGGGAACCCAGAAAGAAACCCACCCCGGTAAGCTTGCTGAATTGCATTAGCAGCCCAAAAATCTGCGGCCACATCGCTAAAGCTAGTAGCGGCTCGGACGGCAGGCGGATTTAAGGCTTTGACGAGTAGAGCCGCATATTGCGCCCGATTCATCTTCGCGTCTGGTTTAAAGGAACCATCTTCAAAGCCGCTAATGAGTCCTTGACCGCCTAGAGCGCGAATAAAATCTGCTGCCCAGTGACCTTGAATATCGGTGAAGGAGGGGGTGGCTTGATCTGGGTTGACAATTAAGTTAGAGGCGATCGCTGGGGCTTCACCACGAGCCACCAAAGCTTGGTAGAGCAAGGCTGCGACTTCCGCTCGGTTGATGTCTCGCATTGGCTCTAGTTGATTCACCTGCGGTTGATTTACCACCATGCGGCGCTGAGTTGCTGTAGCCACTTCATCGGTCGCATAACTAGGAATTTGGGCGCGATCGCTATAGACCAGCAAGATATTGGTGTTACCACCTGTAAACCCTAAACCGCTGACCAAAGACACGATCGCCTGAACTCGCGTCAAGTTTTGATCAGGTCGGAAGGTGTTGTCTGGAAAACCAGAGACAAATCCCATTTGAGCTGCTTTCTGAATTGCTGCCTTGGCCCAGAAATCAGCCGGAACGTCCGCAAAATCAGTCGCTTCTTTTTTGTTGGGTAGATTAAACGCTTTAGCGATCGCCGCAGCATATTGGGCTCTGGTAATGCTGGCTCCAGGCTTGAAGGTACCATCGGGGAAGCCGCTAATGATGCCACGACTGACTAACCCTCGAATAAACCCTTCGGCCCAATGACCTGTAATGTCAGTCAAGCCAACGGGATTCGGAGTTGGTGTCGGCGTCGGAGTGGGTGTCGGAACTGGGGTTGGCGTGGGAGTGGGTGTGGGAACGGGAATAGGCGTTGGAGTTGGAACTGGCGTAGGCGTGGGAGTGGGGGTCGGAACAGGAATAGGTGTTGGTGTCGGAGTTGGAACTGGCGTAGGCGTGGGAGTGGGAACCTCGCTGGCCACAAAGTTGATCAGACCTTGAACGCGGGTGGGGTTTAATTGATTGCCAACAGAAATCAGAGTAGTTTTGGTGGCATTGTGTAAGTCAAACGAACCGTTGTCTCTAAAGATGTTGCCCCCTGGATCTTGGCTTTTACCTAAATCTGGCAACGAAGTATTCGTAATAACCAGGCCGTCGCTGGTGTTCTTCTCCAAGACGTTACTGCGAAGTACAGGATTGGCTTGACCAGACAGTACGACCCCAGAACGATTTTCAAAAATTCTGTTATCAACAACTAGAGGAGCAGCGTTATCTCCAATGGCAATGCCGTAGCCTGTCTTCTGACAAACATTACGACGGATTTCACCTTTTGCGTTCCGCACCAGCGAGATGCCACTGGCGGCATTTTGAAAAAACACGTTGTCTATAATGACGGGATTCGCTGTCCCGGTGGCGAAAATGCCTTCGCGAGCACAGTTAGTAAACGTACTGTTAGCAACTGTGGGAGCTGTAGACTCTACCCAAACGGCAGTGCCGCGTTGGGCTCGGTTGGTAACGGTGACACCCCGCAGTTGGGCTGTGTTCTCGAGCCGTAGGGTAATGTTTTGCCGCGCAAAGGTAGGGCTGATATATTCGCCGCTGCCTTCAACCAAAACGCCACTACCTTTATTGCTTTCATTGCCTACAAGTGCCACACCTGCAGGAATCACGAGCGGGAACACTTCTCCACTAGCAGCATTGTAGGTGCCTGCTGCTAACTGAATAGTAGTTCCACCACGGGCTTGCTGTAAGGCTCGCTTTAGGGTTTTGAAGGGAGTAGCTTGACTGCCATTGGCAGCATCATTACCTGCCGTAGGATTGACATACAAGATCGAGCCGGAAGCCGATTGAACCATGACTTTGCACCTATCCGCAATCTTTAAGAGCACTTACCTATGTATTGCGTCACGTTAATTTTGTTGATCAGGGTTAGAACCCCAAAACTTTGATGACGTACTAGAGAGCTACAAGGTGTGCAAGTCGATTTTAGGGGCAGTTTTTCATCTTGATAGAGAGTGGCTGATACCCCACAGCTCTTTAAGTCCTCTAGCCAACATCTAAAGGCTTGGCTGCTGGGCTTTGTAGCGATTCTTAAAAGTTTCTGAATCCAGAAGCTATACTGCTGGGAAAGCGCATCTATTTTTGAGGTCTTTATGGCTTCTCCACAAGCGATCGCCCGACAAGGCGAGCTTCTCAACCGTTTGGTACTCGATCGAGAGACCGCAGAAGAACTGGGTCGAGTCGATCAAATTTGGATGGTGCCAGAATTGCATCGAGTCATGGGCATTATCTGCACGACCGGGTTTTTGAAGGGTAAGAAACAAATGTTTACCCTGGTGCAAATTGAGGCCTTTGGCACAGATAGCATTGTCGTTAATTCTAGTCACACCAGCGTCAATCCTGAGGACATTAAACCGATTGATTCCTTGATTGGCCGAGAAGTCTGGAGCGATGCTGGTAGTAGAATTGGCAAGCTAACAGACTATTTATTTGACCCTACGACTGGCGAAATTACTCAATATCTGTTTGTGGCACGGGGCTGGAGTAGCCTGACAGATGGCAGCTACCTGTTACAGCCATCCATGATTTTGGGCTTGGGCAGCAAGCGGGTGATGATCTCCAATAATGCGGCTCAAGAGATTTCTATCTACACCGAGGGTCTTAGACATAAAGTTGCTAAGGTTAGTAGCTTTTTACAGTCAGATTACGCACAAACGAAGCAAGATGTGAAGTCTTGGTTAGGAGGGATTCAAGCCATTACTAGCCAAGCTAAAGAACAACTACAAACTCTGAGTGTTCAGGCAAAAGAACAAGCGCAAACGGTGGGTGAACAGCTTAAAGACACAACTCAAACCCTAGCGGAGCAAGCCCAAGAGAAAAGCCAAACACTCAAAGAGACTCTTAAAGACCGAGCGCAACTGTTAGGCGAACAAGTCAAAGACAAAACTCAAGCTTTAGCGGAGCAAGCAAAAGCCAATGCTAGCGATCGCGCTGAGCCTGAAGTTGTTGTCTCAGTTCAACCGGATACCTCTGTTACTGCCCAGCCAACTCACACCACTGAAGTAGTTGTGGATGTCAGCCCTGAAAAGCCTTCAGAATCTGCACAGTAGATTCTATTTTCTATAGGGCAGGCTATCGCAACTCCTGGCTCTCCGGATTTTTAATTTCGCAGCTCTACCATGCTGTATTAAGTTCTGGTGTAAGTCGGGCGACTAGTCTCGCTAGCAGATGTTACAGCGGCAAGAACTATGTAACGATTGAGGCATCGCGGGTTAGGAGGTGTGGCGATGGTGATCACCGTAGTAGTAATTAATCTCCTGATTAGCTGCTTTTGCTTCTATGCAGCGTGGCAGATTTGGAAATTGCGTCGCACCTTGGCCCAAGTAGCTAATGCTCTAACAGCTTCTGAGCGTAGTACCCATAGCGTTTTATATGGTGCTCCTACTGGAATTTTGCAAGGGCAGCGAGGTGTGAACCAGTTGCGACAACAGTACCAAAAATTAGAATTGCAATTGCAGAAAGTGCAGCAAGTTTTAGGTCTGATAAGTTTGGGTCAGGGTGTTTGGCGGCAGCAGGTCAGGCGATCGCAGCGACCAAGAACGGCGAAAAAGCGTTTTTAGCTGATAGCTAGACCATGAGATAGATTAATGTGTAGTGAACCATAGAACGCTGATTTAAGCGTCTAAGCGCCCAAAGAGTGCTAAGCAAGATGCAGCTTCTAGAGAGCCAATCCGGTAAAATCGGGGCGGTTCCACCTGATCACAAGCTAGGTGGCATCAAATTCAGTTAGATTAATCCGCTAGTTATTGAAAGGTAGAAGCCCAACAATGTCGAATAACCGTTCCGGATCATTCATTGGAGGTCTACTGTTAGGAGCTGCTGTTGGAACAGTGACCGGTTTATTGATTGCTCCTCGGCCAGGACGGGAGACACGGCAGCTCTTAAAGAAATCTGCGGATGCTTTACCAGAACTCGCAGAGGATTTGTCTACTAGTGTCCAGCTCCAAGCTGATCGCCTATCAGAGTCAGCTCTGCGGAGTTGGGATGAAACCCTAGGACGCCTGAAGGAAGCGATCGCCTCTGGAATCGAAGCAACTCAGCGGGAGCAACAGGTATTAGAGCAAGTGCCAGCTTCGGAAGCGGCTGAATCCGATCTACCTAAACATGATGCGTTCGATAAAATTCACTAACTTGTAGAGTAGGCAGAGTTCAGTGATTGATCCCATTTTTTGGCTAGGACTTTCAATTCTACTGGTGGCTGTGAGTCTCGCAGCAGTCTTAGTTGTAGCCATACCAGCACTTCAAGAATTAGCGAGGGCGGCTCGCAGTGCTGAAAAACTATTTGACACCCTCTCGCGGGAATTGCCTCCCACTCTAGAATCGATTCGCTTGACTGGGTTAGAGATTAGTGATCTGACAGATGACATGAGCGAAGGCGTGAAGAGTGCGGGTCAAGTCGTCAAACAAGTAGACCAGAGTTTTGATGGTGCTCGGAAGCAAGTCCAAAAAGCTCAGACTACTACTCGTAGCGTTTTTGCAGGCATGAAAGCGGCATGGCGCACGTTTAGTCGAACCCCTACTAGTGTCGCTGGTGGTCGTCGCTCCATGGGGCGTTTGCCTCCTCCTTCGCGATCGCCCCTGGACGTGCAGAGCGCTAGCTATAATGCTCGGTCTACATCTGATGCTCTTAGCGAAATTGGAGAAGTGAGTCGGCCAGCTTCGCCATTAGAAGAGCGTCCATCTAACTTAGAAAGCGAGCGCCTTCAAGAAGAAACTCGGTTACAAGCAAACAATCATAACTATCCGCCAAGGCGAGAACTGCCAGAATCAACTTCGCCCCAACCAGAATCTGCGGAGTCTGAAGAGAAGTCTGTGGAATGGTGAGTTTCAGTTAAGAAAAATGCCATGAGACCAAGCGGAATGATCGGGAGTGGGATAGACTTAAAACCAAAGTTCAACGATGCGATCAGAAACGTCTAGATTGCTTCTGGAGCGATCCTGTCGCGACTAGGACTGCTAATTTAACCCAGCAGTCTTTTTTGCCGCCAAACTAATTCACCACCTTAAGTAACGTGCGGTGGGCATCCCCTTGCCGAGGGTTGAGATGGAATACTGGGAATTTCTACTACAGAAAGAGGGCGATCGCTCCTGGCTACCTCTAGAGTCCCCCGATGTGGAAATTTTAGAGGGACGCTATCGAGTGGTTGCCCGCTCTAGCCGCTCTAATACAAGCGTCGAAATCCGAATTACACATCAAATTGACGACGAAGTATCGCCTAAGCGACGGGCACAAAAACGATTTGGCCGCACCAATAAAGACGGGTTGATGGTGGTTTTTCCCTTTACCCGGATGAAACCCGGATTATGGGAAATTCGTTGCGTGGGCGATCTGATGTCAGACTTTATGGGCCAAAGCTGGCAACATATCGTCTGCCTACAAGTATTACCTCAGGAGTTTGAGTCTGAGACGGATTGGGACCCTGAGTGGGAAATGCAGGATGAAGAAACGACAGAATCCTCCTCGCAATCAAACTCAGCAGTTACTACAGCGACAGTTGCTGAGCTGGATCAAGAGCCAAGTCAGCATCAGCCCGAAGCCGAGCCAGAACCAGATGCGCTCACGGTAGAACCGGAAGTTGCTGCCCAATTTGGACCTACTGTAGAAGCAACGCCAGAAGCAGCGCCAGTGTCTGTTACATCAGAGATTGTAAATAGTACGCACCACCTGACTGAGGCCACTGGATATTCTGTAGAACAGTTGCAGTACATTGCTGAGCGCATCTCAGAAGCGGAAGCTAGCCTCTTACCCGAAGAAAGTCCTGACGAATATCAAGTTAGTGCCGCGATCGCGAACCCTGATGCTGAGCAGCCCCCTGCGATCGCGGTTCCGTCAGAGACAGAAGCTGATTCCCCCGCTTTAGGGGATTTTGCGATACCTGCGACTCCTGATCCAGTGCCAGAACCAGCCGACTCAGCAAGTTTACCGCTACAACTAGTACTGGCTGAAGCTGCCTATATGACTTCATGGGGACAGCCCTTTACGTTGTCTGGTCGAATTGAATTACGAGAGCCAGAAATTGCTACAGCAGCGATCGCTAGTCTTCCGGCTGAAGTTCGTTCGGGTCAGGGAGAATTATATGTTGGCTTGCGCGATCCCCAAAACGGTCAAGTCTTGGTTGAGGTGCGGCAGCCTGTCGCCAACCCACAGTTGCCTTATTCATTCAGCTGCACACTCGAAATTCCCTTAAGTTGCAGAACCCGCTTGTTGCTCGGAGAAGCTGGTTTCTACCGTTCAGCCGTCACGACCGTAGACCCGGATTCAGCTAGCGCAGAATTGACCCGCTCAGAATCAATAGACACAGCGATCGCCAGCCAGTCCTTTACGCTCACTGCAGATGTAGACGAGTTGCTAGATGCGATCGCTGCCGACTTGAGTGAAGCTCAGTTGTTGGATTTACCTTTGCCTGCAACGTCAGAGGCTGAGGCTGAGGCTGAGCCCGAACCTGAACCTGCTGACCCTACCACAGACACTCAGCCGTCAGAGCGGGCTTATTTGAATCTCTCCTTCTTAAAGGTTGGAGAGCAATCGCAAGATAAGCCGCCATTCTACATTCAACCCTCGACAGGTTCGCCGCTCCCGCCCCAAATTTATCACTCCCATCAGTCGGAAGCTGCTAAGACTCCAGCCCTGCCGGTGATTCGAGGATTGCATCCAGCTCAAGCTGAACTGCCCGCAGAAGCAGTGGTAGAAGCAGACATCTCAGAAATTGATGATTCTGCAACAATTGTGGAAGACATGCAGCTAGAACCATCTCTAGCTTTCATCGATCTCGACTCTGACTTAGGAGAGCTTGACTCTGACTTAGGAGACGTTGACCTAGCTGTCGCAGAGATAGATACGATAGCGACAGTAGACTCGTCTAATGACGAGTTGGCTGAGACTGCAACGACTCTAGAGGAGAGTGAGCCTGCTGTAGAGACTACCTCTCAATCTTTGAATTTTCAGGAGCGTTTCTGGGCTCGGTTGAATGCTCTAGCTTCAGATGCAAACCTATCAGAGTGGTTGAAGGAGGATGATACTGATTCATCCAGCGCCGCTGATTTAGCCGAACCCCTCTTTGAAGCTGACTTAGCACATAATTCAGCAACTGATTACAACTTGGGCCTTTTATCTAACAGCTTGGCGGCACCTGAAAATAGCGAGATGATTGTCCATCCGACCGCAAGACCTCCAGAAGATCAGTGGGTTGCTCAAGAAATTGTCGTCGAGGATGATCCAGTCATAGCATCGCCTCTACCCGCTGAACCCACCCCCGAAGTGCTTAGCCCTGCTTTACTTGATCCAGATGCGATCGTCCCTAACCCTCAACTGGAAGTCCAAACTGGGGAGTTGGTTTCTGGTAAGCCAGTGTCTGTACGGGTCAGAATGCCAGATTTACCCTGCCGAATTTATGTCAAGCTTTGGGTTAACGATCGCCAAACCCGATCGCTCCTAGATGGCCCCCGTTGGCTGGTTGACTTTACACCAACTGGGCTAGGAGATTTAGAAGCAACCACTCAAATGACCGTACCCTTCGGCAGCTTAGAGATTCAGTTTGAAGCGATCGCGATCGAAATGGCAACGCAAAGGGAGAGCCACAAAGTGGTAGCTACTAGAATGGTGGTGCCGCCTGATACCCCTACATTGTCATATCCGGAATGGGACTAAGGGATGATGCCAAAGATAGTGAAACGCAAAATACTTTAGGCTGATCTGTGCTCTAACTCTTGGCTAGTCACATTTTTGTTAAAAATCTTTAGCAGATAGAAATTTAGCCATCGATTCGCAGTAAATTCGGTCTTGGAATTGTGCAATCTTAGATAGGAAACTTTTCTATGGCAGCTTCATTTTTGCCCTCAATCCTAGTCCCCGCTGTAGGTTTACTCTTTCCTGCCGTGGCAATGGCTTTTCTGTTTATCTATATCGAGCGCGAAGATCCCTCAGGTATCTAGTTTGGTACTGAATTAAAAGTAGCCAAACCATAAAAACTTCCATAACAAAAAACCACCTACTTCTAAAGGGTAGGTGGTTTTTTACGCTGAGTTTTAGACGAGCAGATGTCAAAAATTTGAGACGATAGAAAATTCTGAGTTAAAACCAGCTTTTGGGTGAATCAAACAGACGAGCCTAAGCCAGCGTAGGCTCCATAAAAGAAAAGTCCTAAAATGCCAATGGCACCTAGACCTGCAACAGTAGCAACAACCCACAGAGGAATTCTTCCAGTTCCAGACACAGCTTTTACCTCCTAATTAAAATTGAATAAAACTGGCTGATTAAACAATAGCCAGTTAGCTTACATCCAGTTAGTTGAAGAAATAACTGGAGAACAAAATACCCAGAACAAAGACCAGCAGTAGTCCCAAGTACAGTGAAGTACGGTTTAGCTCAACAGGCTGCTTGTTAGGGTTATTAGAAGACCGATCTGCCATTTCTTTTCCTACCGATGAATAAATTGCATAGATGCGATCGCGCCCAAGAAGAAGATGGTTGGCACGGCTAGGGTATGAACAGCCAGCCATCTAACTGTAAAAATTGGATAAGAAACGGGTTGATTGGGAGTATTGGTAGTCATGATCTAGAACCAAAGTTTGAAAACAATTACTTGAGGAATTGATTGATCTGCTCTTTTGACTCGAAGCGATCTTGCACAATTGGCACTTCTTGACGAGTCTGAGTGAAGTACTCGTTGGGTCTAGGAGTACCAAACACATCATATGCCAGACCAGTGCTGACAAAGAGCCAGCCTGCAATAAATAATGCAGGGATTGTAATGCTGTGAATTACCCAATAGCGAATGCTAGTAATAATGTCGGAAAATGGACGCTCACCAGTAGTACCGGACATTCAGATTTCTCCTCTGACAACAACACAAAGCTTAAGTACTATCATACGGAACGATAGAAACAGTCACAAGCAAGTCATCTGCTGAAAGAGCTAATTTTGACTACTTATGACTGCACAACTGTCAAGTAAGCTCATGATTAAGCAGACTTCACTGAGGCTTGATACTTGAGTAAGGTACCTCTCTGGCCAATGACAAATCCTTGGTCAGGACTCAGGAAGACTACTTTGTAGAAATTACCAGGAATGTTTTCTACATCTCGATCTTTGAGCCAAGTTTTGCCGCCATCTAAGCTACAAAGCAAGTTGCCGCTGCCGCCGCTCACCCAAAGCTCGTCCGGAGTTCGGTAAGCCAGGTCCAAAAATCCCCAACTAGTCGCGGATTCTGGGCTGTTTGCGGTCTGCCAAGATTCGAAGTCATTGGCTTCACTAAATTGAACTTGGCCACCCCGCGCTAGCATCCATAAGCGACCATCTGGCGTGAAGCCCATGTTTTGGACTCGACGAGAACTATTGCGGTTATGTGGCTCCCACGCTTCTTGTCCAGGTCGCCAAACAGAGTAAAAATTACCCTTAGCAGAGACAGCGACATATTGGCCATCGTTAGAGCGAGAAATGTTGCGAACCACACCCACAGCTTCCTGAACTTCAGCCTTCCAATTTTTACCGCCATCTGTCGTGCGATAAATGGCTCCAATATCGGTAGTCATTTGAGCCGTTTGGGGACCAAGGGCCAACACTGTATTCGGAGAACCGGGGAGTTTGGCACTGAGGGGAATTCGTCCCCAAGACTTGCCTCCATCGATGGTATGGAGCAAGAGACCAGGTTGTCCAGCAATCCATCCCTCTTCGCCATTGAAACTAACTGAATCAAAGCGATACTTCTGATCGCCTAAATTGAGGCTGCGAAGTTCCCACGTTTCGCCGCCGTCGTTAGTTTCCAATAGGGTAGAGTTGCTTCCAACTACCCACCCATGCTTGCGATCGCTCGCGAAGCTAATGTCTGCGATCGTGGCATCGGTTGGCAGTTGGACAAGCTGCCAAGGGTTGTAATCCAAAGAGCTTAAATATCGGTTAGCGCAGCTAGCACATAGAATGACTACGGCTAGCAACATTACAATTCGTTTCAGTGTTCTCACAATCGAGTTCATCTCGCTTCAGCCCATACCTGGAATATTTGATCAATAGTGTTTGGTGTTTCAATGAAGGAGCTCAAGGAGCCGCGATCGCGTTGCTGAGGGCGCTCCATCCCTTCACTGCAAACCGTAAAGGCTGAGAAACAGTAAGAACCCCAGCCCCAAACCTCCGAAGATTAGTAAGTTTTTCTGCCCAGGGGTGAGTTGGTTGACTCCAAGGCCATAGCTTAAGTTTTCCCGAAAACCGGAAGCGGCACCTGCTGGTCCAACACTGGTAAACTGTGTAACTTTGGCACCGCAAACTGGACAGCGCCAATCAGCAGGTAACTCTTCAAAAGCAGTTCCTGGGGGGATTTGACGCTTGTCATCCCCCTTCACTGGTTCGTAGACATAGCCACATGCTCTACACTCATGGCGGTCTAGAGATTGAGGATCAACAGCTTCAGTGCTCATGACGAGAAAAACAGAGGGGTGAGGATTTGATCTAGGCCAACGATCTATATAGAAGATCTATATAAAAGATCTCTTCCTTAAAATATCTGTTAAAGATTATGACACACCCTGTTAATCTTCCTGTCATATGCCTGTCGTTTCCCGCCAGGTGCTAGCTATAAAAATTCTGAAACCAGCTCTACAAATTACTTGTAACGGCACCCTGCCACTCTTAGAGCAGCCAGCAAAAGAGATTTAAGATGCAGTAAATGTGTTGAGTGGAGTGATGCACCAGGAATTTATACTCAAGAAGTGGGTAAGTGGGTTGAGTCCTAAGGCCAATTTAGCTTGACTAAAGGATGAACTCGGCAGTTTCTGTCGAGCCACCTCATAAGGCGCTCCAGTTTACGGTGAGCGTGTCAAAATGTAAATGAAAAGCAGCGCAAGTTCTTTCACTAAAGCGGTAGTTATTAGCAGTGTTTGTTCTTAGTGGTTACGAGTACTTTTTAGGCTTTTTAATTATCTGTAGCCTGGTACCTGTCCTGGCCCTGAGCGCGTCTAAGTTATTGCGCCCTCGGCTCCGAGGTCCTGAGCGTCGCACCACCTACGAGTCAGGGATGGAACCCATTGGGGGTGCCTGGATTCAGTTCAACATTCGCTACTACATGTTTGCCCTAGTCTTTGTCATCTTTGACGTAGAGACAGTGTTCTTGTACCCCTGGGCCGTCGCGTTCAACCAATTGGGGTTGCTAGCTTTTATCGAAGCCCTAGTTTTTATTGCGATTCTCGTGATTGGTCTAGTTTACGCTTGGCGTAAAGGAGCTTTGGAATGGTCATGAGTCCCAAAGATGCGGCTCAAAATGGCGCAATTTTGCAGCCAAATGAACAAATTATCAACCCCATTGAGCGTCCCCAAGTGACGCAAGCGCTGTCCGAGAATGTCATTTTAACGACTGTAGATGACCTTTATAACTGGGCGCGCCTCTCTAGCTTATGGCCTCTGTTATATGGAACTGCGTGTTGTTTTATTGAGTTTGCGGCTCTCATCGGCTCCCGCTTTGACTTCGATCGCTTTGGTTTAATTCCGCGTTCTAGCCCGCGTCAAGCTGATTTGATTATCACTGCGGGCACGATCAACATGAAGATGGCTCCCGCTTTAGTCCGTTTGTACGAGCAGATGCCTGATCCGAAGTACGTGATTGCAATGGGTGCTTGCACAATTACGGGTGGAATGTTTACCGTAGACTCGCCTACCACAGTACGCGGCGTGGATAAGTTGATTCCTGTCGATGTCTATTTACCCGGTTGCCCCCCACGTCCAGAAGCAATCATTGATGCGATCATCAAGCTGAGAAAGAAAATCGCCAATGACTCGATGCAAGAGCGCGGTAAGCAGGGTCAAACTCATCGCTACTACAGCATTGCTCACAAGATGAAGCAGGTGCCTGACATCACGACGGGCACTTATCTGCAAGTTCCAAGTCGTCAAGCGCCACCTAAGGAACTTACAGAAGCAATGGGCCTACCCGTTCCACCCGCTTTGAAAGCCGCAGAGAAGGAGGAAATTCGTCGTGGCTGAAGAATCTAATGCCCCTGAAAACGGAGTAGAACAGGCTCAGGCACCAGCTCCTATCGTCGAGGCTGGTAAAATCTCCAAATGGCTGAGTGAGAACGGATTTGAGCATGAGTCTTTAGGGCCTGATCGCTCTGGCGTAGAAATGCTCAAGGTCGATCGCGATTTTCTGATTCCGATCGCGACTGCTCTCTATGCTTATGGGTTTAACTACCTGCGCTGCCAAGGTGGGTATGACGCGGGGCCTGGGCAAGAGTTAGTTAGCTTCTATGATCTCACCAAGGTCAGTGACTACAGCGATCGCCCAGACGAAGTGAGAATTAAAGTATTTCTCCCTCGCGAAGATCCCAGAATTCCCTCCGTCTATTGGATTTGGAAGACTGCCGACTGGCAAGAGCGAGAAGCTTTTGACATGTTCGGGATTGTCTACGAAGGGCACCCTGACCTGAAGCGCCTGCTGATGCCAGAAGATTGGGTGGGCTGGCCACTGCGTAAAGACTATATCTCGCCCGACTTCTACGAGTTGCAAGACGCTTACTAATTTGAGTTTGCTGCGAACAATTTGAACCTCACCCCGCCTACGGCACCCCTCTCCTTCAAGGAGAGGGGCTGGGGGAGAGGTTTTTTGTTTGAGACTTAAGCCGTTTTTGACCAGGAAACGTAAGGTAGTTTGGCAGCAGTCGCCCGAATTTGATCGGCTTGGGCGACGAGTTGACCGCAAGCATCCCAAGTGCCACTGGTAAACATTTGCCGAGGCCCTGCGCCCATCGTCACGGGAATGGTGAGGTCACCACATTGCACCTGCATTGATTCTAGGTCTACTTTGACTTCTGCCTGCGGATTAGCCGCGATCGCCTCTTGTAGCCGCTTAGCATCTTCTGGAGTTGCCATCACACAAGGCACTCCTAACGCCACACAGTTGCCAAAAAAGATTTCTGCAAAACTCTCACCCACGATCGCTTCAATACCCCATTTAGCAAGAGCTTGAGGCGCATGTTCACGCGAGGAACCACAGCCAAAGTTGCCGTTGACTACTAGGATCTTGGCTCCTTGGTACTGTGGCTGATCAAAAGGATGCTGCCCTTGGGTTTGAATGCGATCGTCTGCAAATACTTGTGCGCCTAAACCATCAAAAGTGACACAGCGCAAAAACCGCGCTGGAATGATGCGATCGGTGTCAATATCGTTGCCGACCAAGGACACACCCCGCCCCACTACTGCCTTAACTTCGCTACTCATGACACCCTCCCCCTACAACAATTCACGAACATCGGACACTTGACCTGTGACTGCGGCGGCTACCACCATTGCTGGACTCATCAGCAAAGTACGACCCGAAGCGGAACCTTGACGGCCTTTAAAGTTGCGGTTGGAAGAAGAAGCGCTAAGTTGACGGCCTTCTAGCTTGTCCGGGTTCATGGCAAGGCACATCGAGCAACCCGGTTCACGCCACTCAAAGCCCGCTGCGACAAAAATCTTGTCCAGACCTTCGGATTCCGCTTGCTGCTTGACTCGCTCCGAGCCAGGAACGATGAAGGCTTTGACTCCCTCGGCTACTTGTCGTCCTTGAGCAAACTTAGCGGCTTCGCGCAAATCGCTGATCCGACCGTTGGTGCAGCTACCGACAAAGCACACATCTACCTTGGTGCCTTGAATCGGCTGTCCGGGTTGCAAGTCCATATAACGGTAAGCTTCTGCTGCGATCGGTTGCTCGTCAGCGGGCAGCATCTCAGGTGTCGGCACTAGTTCATTAATCGCAATGCCCTGACCGGGAGTAATGCCCCAAGTGATGGTGGGCGCAATGTCGGCTGCATCGAAGACTACTACATCGTCATATTCGGCAGCAGTATCACTCCGAAGGCTTTGCCACCAAGCTACAGCTTTGTCCCATGCTTCGACTTTGGGAGCAAAGTCGCGACCTTTGAGGTATTCAAAAGTAACTGCATCGGGGTTGACGTAACCACAGCGAGCACCCCCTTCGATCGCCATGTTGCAGACGGTCATGCGTTCTTCCATGCTCATCTGCTCAAAGGTGCTGCCTGCAAACTCATAAGCGTAGCCAACCCCACCCTTGACACCCAGTTTCCGAATGATGTGGAGAACTACATCTTTGGCGTAGACTCCAGGCTTCAGAGTGCCGTTAACTTCGACTTTACGGACTTTTAGCTTGGCAAGTGCCAACGTCTGGGAAGCTAACACATCTCGTACTTGGCTCGTACCAATCCCAAAAGCGATCGCACCAAAGGCTCCGTGGGTGGAAGTATGGCTGTCTCCACAAGCGATCGTCATTCCAGGCTGAGTGAACCCTAGCTCTGGGGCAATTACATGGACAATGCCTTGACTGCCAGAGCCAACGTTATAAAAACGAATCTGGTGCTCTTCACAGTTTTGCTCTAGGGACTGCATCATTTCTTCTGCCAAGCTGTCGACAAAGGGACGCGCTTGGTTCTCCGTAGGCACGATGTGGTCCACCGTTGCCACTGTTCGCTCTGGATACAGCACTTTTAGGCCGCGATCGCGCAGCATGGCAAAGGCTTGAGGGCTGGTGACTTCGTGAATCAGATGCAGACCAATAAACAGTTGCGTTTGGCCTGAGGGAAGGATTCCAACTGTGTGTAAATCCCAGACTTTATCGAAGAGTGTGCCTTTGCTCATGCTGACGTTCGGTACTTAGTGCGCTAAGGAATCAATCCATTATTGTAACGTAGAGCTGAGCTAGCCTCTAAGGAGGGATTTTGGATTTTTAGTTCACCCTTAGAAGTAAGGAGGTATAACTACTTTGTGTATTTATGTAACGATGAGACAATAGAATATACTCTCACTAAATTTTGTTTATCATGCTCCAAACTTTCAATTCACGTTTAGCAAACTGTTTAAGTCAGGCGATCGCGCGGATTAGTCGAGGGACGATCGCAACTGGGCTGGCTTTGTTGGTGGCGATCGCGCTATGGATGCCTGGGGCCGCTTGGGCTGCGAACTCTAACTTGGGCGTTACGCTGGTGTCTCTGCAAGGAAATTTCGAGCAACTAGGATTTCGGCTAGAACCTAAAACTGAGACAGCTTTCATTGGTAAGTCGAAGGATGGGGTGGCGACGGTGCGCCTGAACGTCACGCCTAAAGAGCTGGTTTCTAATGCGGTTTTAGTGGTCCACAAACCGTTGACCAAGAAGAGAAAACCGCAGAGCCTGAACTACATGGAAGAGTTTTTGCAGGTGATGCTTCCCGGCTGGAATGAAGCGCATGATTGGTTGGCTCAAGGGATTACAGATGCGACTGACTATGGTTCCACAGATTTGGTGGTAGGCGATCGCCGAGTTTATCTGCTGATCCCCAAAACCAAAGAAGCCCTGTTACTAGCAGTGGACCCTTTGGACTACAAGCGCTAACTTAAATTGGTTTGCGGTTCTGAACACAGAATTTTTCAACGCAGCGGGCAAAAATTTCTACCCCCATGCCTAGGGCGGTTTCGTCAAAGTCGAAGCGGGGATGGTGGTGGGGGTAGGCTAAGCCTTTATTGATATTGGCGGAGCCGAGGAAAAAGTAGCAACCAGGGACTTGCTGCAAGAAGAACGACATGTCTTCGCCTCCCATTGTTTGACATTCGGGGACGATGCCTACCTCTGCCTCGACCACATTCTCTGCGACAGAACGAACAAGGTCCGCGATCGCCCCATCATTAATCACGGGTGGGTACAAAGATTGATAATTCAGCTCGTAGCTAGCTCCATGACTTTGGCAAATCCCCGCAATAATTTGCTCAATCCGTTGATGGAAAAAGCCTGTTAGGGCTGGATTGAAATAACGCACTGTGCCGCTCATTTTGGCTGAAGCCGCGATTACATTGGTGGCGGTGCCTGCATGAAGTTCTCCCACCGTCACCACTGCGGAGTCGATGGGGTTGACGTTGCGGGCAACAATTGTTTGCAGAGCGTTGACGATTTGAGCACTAACTACAATCGAGTCTATAGTTTGGTGGGGAATGGCTCCGTGTCCGCCCCTGCCTTGAATGGTGCAACGAAAGAGTTCCACGGCTGCCATTAGGGCTCCAGTTCTCACACCGACTGTTCCCAGCGGTAAGTTATTCCACAAGTGCAGACCAATAATCGCGTCTACTGCTGGATTTTGGAGTACCCCTGCTTCGATCATGGGCTGTGCGCCTCCCGGACCTTCCTCAGCAGGCTGGAAAATAATTTTCACCGTACCCGCAAAGCTATCTCGATGTTGAGAGAGATAGTAAGCGGTGCCGAGGGCGATCGCAGTATGTCCATCATGACCGCAGGCATGCATCAAGCCATCGTGTTGCGATCGATAGGGCACTTCATTTTCTTCTTGGATGGGCAGGGCATCCATATCGGCTCGAATTGCTAGTACGGGGCCTGGTTTGCCAGAGGCGATCGTAGCCACGATTCCGGTTTGGGCGATTTCGGTTTGATGCTCAATGCCCCATTCAGTTAGCTTCTGGGCGACAAATTCTGCCGTTAGTTTCTCACGAAAGCCTAATTCGGGTCGCTGATGTAGTTGTCTTCGCCACTCAACGAGTTGGGGTTGCAACGACTGAATAGCTGGCCGAATCTGAGATTGATCGACGGGGAGCGGGCTTAAAGAAGTAGAAACCATAGGGCAGAGTGGCTTGCGACTGAACTACAAAGACAAATAGACAGAAATGATCAGGGAGCGTTAATACTTAGGGTGCCCATCCTGTCTTTATAGTAAAGGGTGAAGCTAGTTTGCGAATTTACTCATTTCTCAACCCCAAGTAGCAAGGGAAGCGCTCGCCTGTCTCTCGATTAATCACACAGCTTTCCAGATGGGCAACCTGACTGTAAATATCGTGCCAACGCCCACTGCACTCTGCACGGAGATTTGACCACCGTGGGCTTCTACACATTTTTTGGCGATCGCCAGTCCTAAACCTGTGCCAGGAATGTTATCTACGTTTCTCGCACGATAAAACGGTTCAAACAAGCGAGGCTGGTCTTCTGGCGGGATACCAATGCCTTGGTCTTGGATCTGAAAGGTGACTGTAGTTTCTTGAGCAATCAATTCAAACCGCACCAGACCTCCAGCGGGCGAATATTTGAGTGCGTTTGAGAGGAGGTTGCCCAAAATATGGCGCAAAAAATTCTCATCCCAAAGGGCTTGAGATAATTCGCCTTGCTGAGTAAAGAGGAATTGGTATTTCTCATGAGAACTGAATCGCAGTTCTTCAAATAGTTGGCGACAAAACGGAGCCAGGTCGAGGGCGGTGAGCTGGCACTGAAGGTGGCCCAAATCGGCTTTACCAATTAAGGAAACTTCGTCGAGTAGATGGGCCATGTTAGTAATAGCAGAGCGAATTAATTGAAAATGGGTGAGTCTTCTCTCCTCGGTTAGTTGGTTTTGGTTGTTTTGCAATAGACCCGTAGACAGCAAGATGCTGTTGAGCGGACTGCGGAAATCATGGGACAGAATCGAAACAAATTCCGACTTCAACTGGTTGAGTTCCTTCGCTTTCATCAACTCAGCGGTGCGTTCTTGCACTTGCGTTGCTAGGGCTTCGTTGACTTTGCGGAGAGCTTCTGAAACTTGTTTGCGTTCAATGGCGTAGCAGAGCGATCGCGCCAATAACTCGGCATTCACCTGCCGCTTAACTAAATAATCTTCAGCTCCTTGACGCACTGCCGCGATCGCTAAGTCATCATCATTGGTGTTGGTGAGAACCACGATTGGTAGATTAGGTGCTTGATGCAGCAAAGGTGGCAAAGACGCTAAGCCCTGACTATCTGGCAAGGTCAGATCCAACAAAATCGCATCAAAGCTATTTTGCTGGAGATGGACTAGCGCCTCCGCCAGCCGCTTGACGTGCAGTAAGCTAAATTGCTTGAACTTAGGTACCCGCAAGATCTCCTGCAACAGTCTGGCTTCCGCGAGATTGTCTTCAATTAACAAGACCTTGATGGCGCTTGCAGGCATAATCATGAATTGCGATCTGCTCTCCCCACTTCATCCCGGCGGCAATGTGACAGTGCCCAGCCAGAACTCTTCAATTCCCTTCACGATCTGAAATAGCTGGCTGAGGTTGCGGGATTTAGTGATGTAGCAATTCACGTGCAAGTCATAGCTTTGAGAGATATCCTCCTCGTTTCTAGAAGTGGTGAGAACGACAACTGGAATCCGTTTCAGATTGGGATCAGCTTTAATTTCCGCTAAGACTTCCCGCCCATCTTTTCGAGGAAGGTTCAAGTCCAGCAGAATCAGGTCGGGGCGAGGTGCGTCCACATACTCGCCCTCCTGCCGCAGGAAGGCCATCGCATCCATACCGTTGCGAACGGCCACCACTTGATGCGGGACATTGCTGTTCTTGAGTGCTTCTTCGATTAGGCGAATGTCAGCTCTGTTGTCCTCGACCAAAAAGATGGTTTTGTACTTTTCGTCCACTTCTACGCTCACGATCGCGTCCCCCTACTGGAATCGTAAAGTAGAATGTTGCTCCCTGCCCTAGTTGGGATTCCACCCAAATTCGGCCACGATGGCACTCCACAATTTTCTTGCAAATTGCCAGACCCATGCCTGTGCCCGCATATTCATCTCGCGTATGGAGACGTTGGAAGATGACAAAAATGCGATCGCTAAACCTGGGATCAAGACCAATGCCATTGTCTTTGACTGAGAATAACCAAGCATCTTCTAGCCGTTGCGCCCCAATATGGATTTCTGGAGGATTCTGACTGCGGAACTTGATGGCATTGCCGACCAAATTCTGAAAGAGCTGCATCAGTTGGGTGCTGTCGGCCATCACGGTCGGAAGCGGATCTTGAGTAATCACCGCGTTACTGGCAGCGATGCGACCCCGGACATTCGCGAGGGCGCGATCGAGGGCTGTTTCTACCTCGGTGAGTTCAAACTCAACGCCTTGGATATCGACCTTGGAGTAAGCTAGCACGTCGTCAATTAAGGTCTGCATCAAGCTCACGCCTTCGACGGCGAAGCCAATGAATTCCTTGGCGTTTTCGTCTAGCTTGTCGTTGTAACGCAGTTCTAGCAGCTGCATATAGTTGGCGACTTGATTCAGCGGTTCCTGCAAGTCATGGGAGGCCACATACGCAAACTTTTTCAGCTCAGCATTGGAGCGTTCTAGGTCTTGAGCCAGTTGGGCTAACTCATCAGCTTGGCGCAACACAATATTGATGATGGCTTTTCTCAGTTCTAGCGCCGCATTCACTTCTACGGAGTGCCAAGGCAGCGAGGTCAAGCGCACGGTTTCTTTCCACAGATCGAAAGATTTGCGGGGAGACAGATGTACCGTACCCTCTGTTTGAGTTGCAGCAAATGGCTGATTGGGATCGCCGCCCCAATTAACGGTTTGAATCACCTCCGGACGGAACCACAACACGTAATTTCGTTGAGAAATTGGAATCGCTAGTAGACCGCTGGCTACGTTCTTGAACCGCTCCGCATCTGGGTAAAGCTCAGAGAGGGAATTGGTGTAAAAGACTTCTTCCTGAACTTGCTGCCTCAGCCATTGCAGCAAAAAGTTGAGGTCTTCTTCTTTGGGAGTTTCCCCAACTAATGTGCAATTACTGCCAAAGCAAACGGCCGCTCCTTGCGCCCCTGCCAAGTCCAGTAGATTGGGATTGTGCTTCACCAATCCATCCACAAAGTTTTCTTCTTGGGACATGTAATCCACCAAGGCTGACTGCACGTAGGTCAGCTTCATGCGGTAGTCGTGATCGGCAGTTTCTTCGCGCGCTGAGATTTCGGCAAAGATTAAGCGACCTAAAAATTCACAGGCTTTTCGTAGTTCGTAAGAAACATACTTGGGAGATTGGTGATGGCAAGCAATCAACCCCCAAAGTTTCTGGTCTTTCATCAGCGAAATCGTTAAAGATGCTCCCACGCCCATGTTGTGGAGATACTCGATATGACAGGGGGAGGCACTTCTGAGGATCGAGAAAGTGAGGTCGAGCGATCGCTGCGTCTCTGGATTTTGCGCGGGGACTAGAGCGATCGCCTCCGCATGAGTATCGGGGATAATCCGAATCCAATTCGAGGCAAATAACTTGCGGGCAGCCTTAGGAATATCGGATTCGGGATAATGCAGACCCAAGTAAGGTTCTAAATGGTCCAGCTTTTCTTCAGCTAGAACCACACCATGTCCGTCATGGTCAAACTTGTAGAGCATGACTCGATCAAATCCAGTGACTTGCCGCACTTCCTGGACGATTGTTTGACAGAAGTCTTGGAGACTGGAATTCGCTTCTAGCTGGTTAATCGAGGCTCTCGCCAAATGATAGAAGCTGAGAAACGGAATACTTTCTTGAGAAAGGGCAGGCTCTAACTCCAGAATCAAAAAGCCATCAGAACTGCGATGGAAAACTCCATCAAAAACAAAGTAATCATCCCCTTTTTGCCGATTCTTCGTCCAAATCTTAATCGGATTAATTAACTCTAAGCTGCTATCTGCTAGTCCTGCTCTAATCCGTTCTACCTGAAATGGATCGATTAATTCATCTAAGGTTTTTTGTAAAACATTTTCAGGAGTAATCCCAAATACAGCCAGCGTATTATTAGTGACTTGGACAATTTTTAAGTCTGGTTCCGATAAAACTAGCAGAACTCCATGCGGCTGAATTTGATTATGAAACTGAATTGGCGCTTGCTCCAAATAAGCGAGATGAAGCTCTTGTGCTTGTAAAGGGCCTACCATAGATAATTCTCTTCCAGCCTCTGGAAGCCGCAAAGTTAAGGTGTGAATCTAGTCTCGAATGCCTGACCGTGGACACACGATGAATAAAAACCTTTGTGTGTCTTGAATGATTAATTGAGCAGAGAATCAGTTAACAAGAAAATTCTGATATCTCAATCCTTTCCTGCAATCCCTTATTCTTGCCATTGCAACTACAAGAATAAAGTTGCAGCTCTAAATTAAAATGCTAGTGCGATCGCGTGGCGCTTTTTTCCTCTAATCTAGGCGCGTTCAAAAGTCTACCATGATGATCAAACTGGCATTCTAGAGGAAATATTAAAAAGTAAATACTCAGCTAATATTGCTAATACTTAATATTTAATTAGTAACTCTTTGAAATAATTCGAGATTTATATCTGTAAATCGATATTGTTGGGAATATTACTCTACTCAAATACGACAGTGCGATTGCTGTAAACCAACACCCGATTCTCAAGATGCAGTCGCACCGCTCTCGCTAAAACCACACGCTCTAAGTCTTTGCCCTTGCGAATTAAATCACCCACATCATCACGATGGCTGACTCGCACGACATCTTGCTCAATAATCGGCCCTGCATCTAAATCTTCAGTCACGTAGTGAGACGTAGCGCCAATGATTTTGACCCCACGCTTGTAAGCCCGCTGATAGGGATTTGCTCCCGCAAAAGCAGGCAAGAAAGAGTGATGAATATTAATTACTTGAGGAAAATTAGCAATAAAGTCAGCACTCAAAACTTGCATGTATTTAGCCAGCACCACTAAATCAATTCGGTACTGCTGAAGTAGAGCTAGCTGCTTGGCTTCTTGCTCAGCCTTATTCTCTTTATTGATAGGAATATGGTGATAATCAATGCCAAATTGTTTGGCGATCGCGCCTAAATCTGGATGGTTGCTAATAATCAACGGAATTTTAGCAGCAAACTCTTGAGCCCGTTGTCGCCAAATTAAATCAAATAAGCAATGGTCTTGGCGGCTGACCCAAATGGCAATTCGAGGCACCGCATCCGAAAAGTGTAAGCGCCAATTTGCTTGTAGAGGTTGAGCGATCGCATTAAAAGCAGGCCCAATAAGATCACGGGGTAAATTAAACCCTTCTAGCTGCCACTCAATCCGCGTCAGAAATAGCCCTGCCTCAAAATCAGTGTGCTGATCTGCATGAATAATATTGCCGCCATTGGCATAAATAAAATTGGCAATTTTTGCGACAAGTCCCCTTTGGTCAGGACAGGAGACTAAAAGGGTTGCGGTAGGGCTAGTCATATCAAACTGGGACTAAATGGTTTAGACGCATAGCGAAAAGGGGCAAACCAAAGCTCACCCCTTCATCATCACCGAAGTAGAATGCTGAACAGCTTATTCTGCTGGAGGCGCAGGAGTAGACGAAGTGCCAGGATCAGGGCTTGCTGACGAGTTGGAACTTGGACTGGCACTGTCCACCGGAGGAGGGGATTCAGGGCTAGGGCTAGCGTCTTCTGGAGCAGGTTCAGGGCTAGGAGTCGCATTCTCCGCCGAGGGAGAGGGAGAGGCAGATGGAGCTGGAGTAAGAGCTTCGGGTGCTGCTTTCCACTCCGACAGTGGACGACTTACAGCATTGTTAAAGTCGGGAGACACTAACAAAACCGATAACTCTGGCGTCCCTGAAGTCGCCGGATCAGCTTGAGCGTACCAAAAGCTCTGATTAAAGTCAGGTTTACCCAGAATGAAACGGTGAGTTTTCTGATCATTCAGCTTCAGCTCAATCGTCGCCGTGGGTTGGTCTAAACCAAAATCCGCTTTCTGAGTGAGAGGCGCTTTAATCGTGCGATCGCTCCTTCCCGTTGCCAGCAAACTCAGCAAGAAAGCTACCGAAGCATCATTCGCTGGCTCCTCCTCCGGAGCCTTCAACAACCACTGAGACTGAGGTTTCTTAGATTCAGATTGCTTCTCTGTCGGTTTTTCTGTAGCTTGTTCAGTCTGCTTCCCTGGAGATGGAGACGCACCAGACTTTGCTTCAGGAGTAGGAGCTTTGACAAACTCCAACCTTTGCCCCGATGTCGTTAGCGTCAAAGCTTGAACCTGAGACTCCTCAAAAGCAAAAATTCGCTGCCCCGACCCTTGCACTTGCTGCTCTTGGCCCTTGCCACCCCCACGAATCTCATAAAAATAGACAAAGCCCCCCAACCCGCACGCCAGTAAGAGCAAAATCAAAGTTTTCGAATTCAGCTTCATGTCCTTATTTTGGATTTTGAATTCTAAATTGAAAGCTAATTCTTTCCAATAGAGTTCCACCGTGGCTTTAACTTAGCTTTGGAGGGGGTCTGGGGGACGCAACCGTTCCCTCAGCGGGGGTTTGGGGGCGAGTGCCCCCAAGGTTCGGATTCTAACGACGTCGCCACCACATCACCCCAGCAGTCCCAAAACCCAACAAAGGCAACACGGCCAGCGACAACCAACCCACCAAATTCGCCTGCTGGGCTGTCATCGTAATTCGGCGGTTCTTGTCCTCCTTCGGACGAATCGATAGAACCTGGTCATCCCGCTTGCTCAGCCAACTTACCGAATTAAGGAAAACATCCCCATTTAACTGCTGACCAAACAAACCATCCGTAGCAAAACTAGAATTACCCACCACAACCAGACGGGATTCAGATGGCGTTTTGTCAGCCCCAGCAGTTGGTGTAGGACTAGGGCTAGGACTGGGACTAGCAGAAGGAGAAACAGACGGGCTAGCAGATGGGCTAGGTGAGGGAGAAGCCTGAGCAGATCCCGTAGCCTGAGCCGCCTTGCTTAGCGCCACCCCCAATACCAAAGGCCCTTGGCGATCGCGCTCCGGATTAAACTCCAAGTTTTGATTTTTCAGGTCACTTTCCGCCCAACTTTGAGGACTCGTGACCAACAAAGGCGTTTCCTGCACCCCAGAAACAGGAGTCGTTTGAATCGGTCTTGCGATCGGATAAATCGAATAGCGATTGCCAAAATCCTTAGTAATCGGGTGATCGCCATACTGATTAACCACGGAAGCGGTCGGGCCTAACTCAGCGATTTGCTGAGCCGAAGCATTGATCGCAATTCGGTTGCCTAGGGTCACACCCCAATTTTTGAGTAAGCCCTCTAGCTTCGGGTCTACATTGGGATCAATCATTAGCAACACACTGCCCCCTTGCTGCAAATAAGCGCTCAGCTCCCTAACTTCCTTGTCAAACAAAGCTTGCTTGGGGCCAGCCACCACGACTGCTGCTGCATCCTCAGGCACGGCAGGTTGCTCGACCAAGTTCAGCGGTTCACTGATGAAGTTTTTCTCTTGCAACAAAGCTTTGGCTTGGGCTAAACCCCTTTGACCCTCATCCAAGGAAGACTCTCCGTGACCTTGCAGAAAGTAGATTTTGGCTTGGCGATCGCTCGTAATCTGCTCAATTGCATTAGTCAGTCGGCCCTCTGACAACCGCTCACTCTTAAGGTTCTGGAGAAAACGGCGTTTTTGGCCTGCCTCAATATAGACATCGCCAATATCCTGAATACCAAAAGATTGCGCCAGACCTGGTTGAGCTTGCGGATCAACCATCTCAAAATTAAACTGCCTTGACTGGCGCTTGTATTGGTCTAGCAAAGCTTGAGTCGGGCCAGAATTTGGATTAGGGCTATTGGGGTCCATAAACACCCAAACTTTCACAGGTTGGGGCAAGCGCCTCAAGATACCCTGTGACTGAGGAGCAAGGGTGTAAAGTTGATTTTCGGTCAGGTCAACTTGATTGGCATAGCGGACTCCCAGGAAATTAATCAAACCTAGGATGACGACGACAGCCAGCGTGGAGAGGAGCGCATTGGTGCTGGCTTGAGTTGAGCGGCGGCCCCAAAAGCCAGAGCCAGGTTGGCTTTGGAGCAGCAGCCAGACCCCAATCAACACAATGCCAGCAACGGTCAGGCCGACCGGAATGCTGCCCCAATTGCCAGACACAGCTCCGGCGGATAAGCCTATAACTACCAGCACTGGCCCAGCCCAGAAGAGCCATTGCCAAGATTGCTTGAACGATTTCCAGGTGGTAGGAATTTGTTTCATCGACTTCTACTCAACCCTTAACAGGGATAGTACTTGCAAGTGGCTTTAGCCAGTGACCCACTCAGCGTGGACGCGGGTGCAATGGCTAGATTAAGAGCGCTGGAATCTGAGCGCTTCAATAGACTGGGCAGTCAAAAACAGGCCCAAAATAATGTAGCTCACGAACAAAATTAAGCCGCTGGTATTCACTACACCGCGAACCAGATCGCCGTAGTGTTTCAGCAGCGATAAGTGCCCGATGGCATCACCCACAGGCCCCCCCACTACTGTGGCGATCGCCTGGATCGACCAGAGAAGTAAAACGAGGGCAAACGTCAAAATTGCCGCCAAAATGCTGCTATCGGTCAATGAAGACAGAAACATGCCCAAAGATAAAACTGCTGCGGCCATTAGAATCAAGCCACCGTAGCCAGTTAACAATAGCGTGGGATTTAAGGGAGGATTCGCAGCACTCAAAGTAATCGTTTCGTAAACTAGCAAGGGCAACACTAAGGTGATGAAGAAAGTGAGAACTCCTAGCAGCTTGCCTAAGGAGACCACCCAGTTGGTTACAGGAGAGGTGGCTAGCAGTTCCAATGTGCCCCGCTTGCGTTCCTCGGCGTAAAGCCCCATCGAGAGAATGGGCAAAATAAACAAAGACAAAACTCCCATCAAGCCCAAAAAAGCTTGAATCAAGGCATAAGCTGCATCAAAGGGTTGCCCAATTTGGTCCGCCGCGGCGGCAGTTTGCAGGGTGTCTTGCAAGGCAATTACAAAGAAAAAACCTGATAAGAACCAAAACACACCCGCGATCGCATAAGCCAAGGGAGAGGCAAAGTACCCCTGCAACTCTTTGCGATAAATCGCCACAATATTGCTGAGAATCACCCGCATTATGCTTCTTCCTCCGATGCTGCTGACTCAGACACGACAGCAGTTGGTGCTCCAGGCGCGTCTTCAATGACTGGCTCCGCTTCCCCCCCAGCGCTCAACTCAGTCTCTGCGCTCGACTCTAAGGCTTTTTCTTCGGTCATCGTCAATTGCAAGAACACATCCTCTAAGCTGGCCTTAGTCCGGCGCATTTCGTAGAGACCTAAACCTCCCCCCACGACAGCAGCGGCAATATCCCGACCTGGGTCGCTATCGGCTTCAGATACTACTCGCACCCGACAGCGCTGAGGCGTTAATGCCTGGTCTGCTAGTTCTTCGATTCGCATCAGCTCTACCAAACGCACACCGGGAATGGGTTGCACTAGTTGTTGCACAGTGCTGACATCGCCGTCCACGTCTAGCTCATACCCCGACCCCGCATTGAGTTGCGCCATCAGATTTTCCGGGCTATTCGTTGCTACCACTCGCCCGCGATTGATAATGGCGACTCGGTTACAGGTCATGCTGACCTCAGGCAAGATATGCGTGGAGAGAATTACTGTATGAGTCCCGGCTAAGTTCTTGATTAAGTTGCGAACTTCAATAATTTGGCGCGGATCTAGGCCTACCGTCGGTTCATCTAAGATAATCGCTGGGGGATCATGCACGATCGCCTGGGCAATGCCTACTCGTTGGCGAAAGCCTTTAGATAGCTTACGAATTAAAGTTTTGCGTTTTTCAACCAAGCTGCAACGCTCTAGAGCTGACTGGACTTGCCGAGAGCGATCGCCCGCACTCACGCCTTTAATTCGAGCCACAAAATAGAGAAATCCCTCCACCGTCATTTCTGGATAGAGCGGCGGCGTTTCGGGTAGATAACCAATGCGCTGCCTCACCGCCATCGAATCCTCGTGAACATCGTAGCCCGCGACTCGCGCACTGCCACTCGTTGCAGGTAAGTATCCAGTCAGAATCCGCATGGTGGTGGTTTTTCCAGCCCCGTTTGGCCCCAAAAACCCCAAGATTTCCCCTGGTTCTACCGCAAATGTCACATCTTGAATCGCAGGGGTTGAGCCATAAACCTTGCTCAACTGTTCAACTTCAATCATGCAAACTTCACTCCCAGGAGTTGTTCATTCCGACAGTTACCCTGATACGTGGCAACAATTTCCTAACTCAACTCAGCTTTAACTTACAGGCCACGCTTTCAACTCACCCCAAAAAGCAATGCGCCTTGCAGTCTGGCAGGATACCAAAATCTGGGATTAACTGCAATTCATCGCCAACTTAATCTATAAGGGCTGCTTTGCTGGCACTCCGATCGCCCGTGGAAATTCACTAGGAGTGGGAGCCACTTTGCGTAAGTAGAGACAGTGCCGCATCCCTTGGCTAACGGGGGTGCTGCATTCTTCGATCGCGGCGATCGCGCCACCCAGCTGAGCCACCGCCGGACGCAATGCTTCGGTTTCCTCAGGAGTCCACTGACCACGATAGAGCACTGCTTGTCCTTCCAGCTTCAGCAGTGGTAAGGCGTACTCAGCACAAACAGAAGCTGGCCCCACTGCTCGAATCAGCGCCAAATCGTAAGCTTCCCGGTGCTCAGGCAACTGCCCGACCTGTTCGGCTCGGTCTACTAAAGTGGTGATATTTTCCAGCTCTAACGTGGTTGCCAGAGTTTGCAGAAAAGTAACCTTCTTCTGAGTCGAATCTAGCAGTGTCACTTGCCAGTCAGGACAGGCGATCGCTGCCGGAATACCAGGAAACCCGCCGCCTGTACCAATGTCGATTACGCGAAAGGATGAAGGATGTATGCCCTCGCCACTTCCGTAGGGTGGGATAAAGGATGAATTTGACTCCTCTTCTTCCTTCATCCCTCCTCCTTCCTGCTTGAAAAATGGTGCTATGCCTCGCAACGAGTCCCACAAGTGCTTTTCCCAAAACTCACTTGGCTCGGTAATGCGGGTGAGGTTTAACTGACGGTTGCCCTCTAGAATGAGTTCGTAAAGCCGCTGTAACTGCTGTTGCTGGTGGGAGGTGGGCTGCCAGTGGAGAGTTTTTTGCCAAACAGCGAGCATTTCTGGCAGGTTCACGGTTTCAAGATCCAACATTAAATTTAACTTTGGACAACAGATTGAGGTTGCTTCGCATTCATTTCTAACACTTGGGGATCGACAGACTGCAACTCGCCGTGGTTGAGAGTCCAACAGCGGTCAGCGATCGCTAGCAAGTCACCCGCATCGTGGGTCACGATCAACAAACTCCAGTGGTCTTTGAGGCGAGCTAATAAATTGACCAACTGCCGTCGCATAGACCAATCTAACCCTGCCGTTGGCTCATCTAGTAGTAATAAATAGGGTTGGCGAATCAACTGTACGGCCAAGGCTAAGCGTCGCTGTTGTCCACCACTCAGGGAATGAGGCGATGTTTGGAGCGATAAGTGCCCCAAACCTACTTCTGTTAAAGCCTGATTTACCTTCTCTGCCCCTAGTTCTGGGTGCCCAAGGCGTAGCTCTTCTAGAATTGTGGCTCCACAAAAATGTCGCTCCGGAAACTGGAAGACAAGACCACCCAGTTGCTGGAGATGAGCTGGAGTCAGTTCCTGCTCTCGCCACAGGATGTCACCTGAAGTTTTTTCCGCCAACCCCGCTAGAATTTCCAGGAGGGTGCTTTTTCCTGAACCGCTGGGGCCGATGATCAAGCCCATTTGCTGAGGCGCTAGCTCCAAATTGATTGATTTGAGGATGGCGGTCGGGGTAGCAGTCGGATGATAGATCAGGTTTTTGAGATAGAGCATTAACGATGTTACCAGCGAGGAGCAAGGTTTCTAGCGAAGTGCAAAGCAGTCGATGAATGTCAGGATACAGCGATCGCCGTTGGCTAGAGCCTGTCCTGACGCTGAAATTGCCACCCAAGTTCAATCAAATCAAGCGTGCCAGCCGCTAGTCTAACGAGAAGGAAAGTTGCAAACCTGAGGCTTCGGCTGTAGCGAGGTAGTCATGATTTTGTTTCAACGGTGACAAATTTAGCCTACCCATCGACCAGTCTAACTGGAACCCAAACCGAATGACTGCGTCAAATTTATGCAGCTAGCTGAACCCTTAATCGGTAGGCGATCTCACCTGAACCAGGTGCTTCTAAACCTTTGGCATCAACCGCGATGAGCGAATTTTTACTCATCGAGCGCCATCTGAGGCTCTAGAGCATTTGCAAGCAGAACGAATTCGAGGAACGTTTTGAGAGGCTCCATTATGACGAACATGCCGATTGCTCCCAGTAGTGTTGGGACGAGTGCCCCACCCTGCTCATCTAGGATGCAACGCCAAAGCCGCCCCCTTTCCGCCTCCCGGCGGTTCGTTTCTGCCGTTGCGGGTACTGCGGCGATCGCTCTTAGTTTGTGCAGCAGTCCTGCCTTTGCGGGCGACCCCTTCCGCACCTCTAACCAGCATGCTATTGGTAAAAATACCGAAGCAGCCTTCAAAGCGATCTTTGAACGGGGCGATTACCAAGCTGCCAGAAAACACTTATCTCAAGCTGAATCCAGCGAACCACTCAGCTATGCCATGAAAGCATCTCTGGCTTACCTGGACAAAGATTGGGATGCCTTGCGAACCAATGCCACTAAAACTCGCGAAACCGCTGAGCAGCTACGTAAAACTGACCCCCTACGCGGCAACTTGTATGTGGCAGTGGGCGAATTTATGGAAGGCGCTTATATTGTCTCCCGTGAAGGTACGGTGCGAGGGACTCCTCAAGCCCTAAACAAACTTCAACGAGTGTTTCAATCATTGAATGCGGCTGAAAAGCTCAGTCCTCAAGACCCAGAACTTAACTTAGTAAAAGGTTTTATGGATTTGATGCTGGCGGTTAATCTCCCCTTTGCCAATCCAGCGGATGCGGTAGAGCGATTGAACAAATACGCCCAGCCTCGTTACTTGGCTTATCGGGGGATTGCGATTGGCTACCGAGACTTGAACCAACCGATAAAAGCGCTAGAGTTTGTTGACCAAGCCTTGAAGCTGACCCCTAACAACCCAGATCTCTACTACCTCAAAGCCCAAGTTCTCGTTAAACAGGGTAAAAATCAGGAAAGCCTAGAATTCTTCCGCAAAGCCTTGGATAAAACCGCTCAACTGCCCCGCCAACTGCGAAACCAAATCGCTTATGAGCGCTGTAGAACTGAATTCCGCATTGATCAAAAAGAGCGCAATTGCAGTACTGAGCTAAAGAAATAGGTCGCGATCGCTCAATCAATTACTCGAAAATACTTCTGAGGGTGTCAAGTATGGCACCTTTTTTTATGGGTGGGTTTCTACAGAGTGGCTACCCTCACAACAGCAGGCTAAACTGGCTGCGGTATTCTGGAATTGCTTAGCTTGCAGATTCGCGATCGCTTAAGCCACGCCCCAATTATTCGGTTTTCAAACAAAATGCAAGTACAGTTTCGGGAGTTTGATCCCTTTAATGTCTGGATTTGGCTGGAGTTCAGCTTGAACCCCTCTGAACTAGAAAAACAGTACGTTGAAGAAATTATCAACTCCTGGTTTTTTCTAGGGAAATTAGGCGGGTTTAACGCCGAAAATCTCCAGGTGCAAGATGTTGGCCTAGAAATCAGCTACATGAATTACAACCAGGATGCGGCTGAAGATAGTTTCATGGCCTTGATGCACAACATTGGGGAAGTAGAGTACGAAAGCAACTGGGCCCGTTGTTGGTTCGACTTAGGCACCAGTGACGCGATCGCCCTAGATGTTTTAATCAATTCCTTGCGGCAATTTAGCAAGGATTACGTAGAAATCACAACGCTGATTATTGGCGGAGAGAATGAAGACTGGCCGATCCCCGAAAGCCGAAAACGAGAGTACTCAGAATACGACGATAATTAATCAGCTAACCCATACGCCACCCCGTTAATTTTGCTAGTTAGGTTTGGCGTAGCTTTTGCATCCCATCTTCTAAGAACTATGTACGGAGTCAATCAAATTCGCGTTTTAGCCCTAGGGCTAATCCAAGACCGTCAGGCTGCTGCTGCTGGAAAAGGCGATCGCATCTTTGTCTCGGAAGGATACGACCCAGTGAAGCAAAAAACTTTTTATCGAGCCTTGGGAGGTGGTGTAGACTTTGGTGAAACCAGCCTGATCGCTTTGCAACGAGAATTTCAAGAAGAAATCCAAGCAGAGCTAGCTAACATTCGTTACTTGGGCTGTCTAGAGAACGTCTTTGTGTTTAATGGCCAATCAGGTCATGAGCTGATCCAGCTCTACAAATGTGACTTCGCTGATCCAAAATTCTACGAACTGGATGAATTGATGTTTGCCGAAGGCGATCGCCAGAAAAAAGCCCTTTGGATTGAGAGCGATCGCTTCAAATCTGGAGAACTCACCCTGGTTCCAGAGCAGTTTTTTGATTATCTCTAAAGCTTTAAAAAATGAAGGGCACCCACAAGAGGTGCCCCTACTTAAGTTATGGCTACGCCTAACATACAAAACTAGAACGCTGATACATTACCGAAACATACTGCTGAGTGAGCTGTCTTCGTGAATTCTCCAGATTGCCTCACCCAAGATATTGGCCACCGAGAGTACCGTCAGTTGCTCAAAGCGACTTGTGTCAGGCACTGGAATGGTATTGGTGACAATGATTTCTTCAAACAAGCCACTGGATAGCCGCTCGATCGCCGGAGGTGAGAAAACAGCGTGAGTTGCACAAGCATAAACCTGACGAGCCCCTTCCTTGCGCAGGAGACGGGCTCCTTCACAGATTGTGCCCGCAGTATCGATCATGTCATCCACCAAGATGGCAGTCTTGCCAGCAACGTCCCCAACCACATTGAGCACTTCTGCCACATTATGAGCTTGACGACGCTTATCAATAATGGCAAGTGGAGCATCATTGAGCTTTTTGGCAAAGGCTCGGGCCCGCGCGACTCCACCCACATCTGGCGAAACGACCACAATATCCGACAAATTCTTACTGGCTAAATAGTCAAACACAACTGGTGAACCATAGACATGGTCACAGGGAATGTCAAAATAGCCTTGGATTTGGGCTGAGTGCAAATCCATTGCTAGAATTCGATTTGCGCCAGCCTGAGTAATTAAGTTAGCTACAAGCTTGGCTGTAATAGACTCCCGCCCCGCAGTTTTACGGTCTGCTCTAGCGTATCCATAGTAAGGAATCACAGCGGTAATTTGCCGAGCCGAAGCTCGTCGGCAAGCGTCCACCATGATCAGTAATTCCATCAGGTTATCGTTAACCGGCTGGCACGTCGGCTGAATTAGATAAACATCACACCCTCGGATCGATTCCTGAATTTGGATATAAAGTTCTCCATCGGCAAACCGTTTACGGACCATAGGTCCTAGGTCCATGCCCAAGTACCGAGCAACTTCTTGAGAGAGCGGTACATTGGCAGAGCCGGAAAACAACCGCAGACGACTATTGTCAGAAATAGTCGGCAGAGTTGGGTGAAGAGTCAAAGTTGCAGAACGGATCACAACAGGCCCCCGAAGCGCATTCATCGCAATATTATCATTCTGATCCAGAATCATCCTCCAAAAATTCCCTGAATTAGGTGTAGCTATGGAGAGTAATTTTTGTGGAAACTGACTAGGAATTGTCGCACAAGAGCGGAGAGGCAAACTAGCGATTTTTGGCTGAACAATGCGCAGATTAATGAGAATTTCAGAGAAACTTGCAGATCGGTGGAAGGCAATGGCTGTGTTCACTTCCCCGCCAAACAGTCAGTAAGCAAGCTAAAATTGATCACCTAGCTGGTTTAGGCAAAATTTCTCATTCATATTTATGAGAAAAATTCTGCCTAGTTTATTGGGGAAATAGGGGCAAACAGCTCCACTTTAAGTAGGGCGAAAAATTTCTTCTGAGGATGGCCTTATGAGCTTGAAAGATCGCATTGGTGAAGATATAAAAGCGGCAATGAAATCTAAGGAGAAACTTCGCTTAGAAACGATCCGCAGTATTAAAAAGGCATTGTTAGAAAAAGAAGTCAGTCTCAGACCCAGTGGGCAGACAGATTTGACAGAAGCCCAGGAAATGGAATTACTGCTGCAACAAGCCAAGCAACGCCGTGATTCTATCGAACAATATCAGCAAGCAGGACGGACAGACTTAGCTGATCAAGAAGCCCAAGAGCTGGCGATTCTAGAAGCGTACTTGCCGACACAACTCTCAGATGACGAGTTAAGCAAGATCATTGATGAAATTATCACAGAGGTGGGAGCAACTTCACTTAAAGACCTAGGTAAGGTTATGGGGACTGCCATCCAACGAGTTAAAGGTCAAGCTGATGGCAAGAAGATTCAAGCTCTAGTCAAAGCCAAGTTGAGCGAATAAGCTGTGGTGGGAACACAGCTAGCTTGAGTGTCCCTGGAGTTGCTAGCTAAACCTACCCGGCTGTAGCCTCTTTGTCACAACATAGTTACGGGCACAATTACAGCTATGGGCCACCCTCAGCTAGTTTTTGGTAGCTCTACCTCTGGTGAGCTGAGTCCGTGATGTGCCTGTTGCAATCAATTCAAAGCAAACTAACCTGCTATGCAACCGCCAATTCCTGCCGGGACTATTCTGCAAAACCGCTACCGCTTAGTTAGTATTCTGGGCCAAGGTGGATTTGGCCGAACTTATTTAGCGGAGGATCAAGGGCGTTTTAATGAGCGCTGCGCCTTAAAGGAATTTATTCCGGCTCAGTCGAGTCCTTACGCTTTGGAGAAATCCAAGGAATTGTTTCAGCGAGAAGCGGCGATTCTGTATCAAATTCAGCACCCGCAGGTACCTCAATTTCGAGCCACGTTTGAACAAGATCAGCGCCTCTTTTTAGTTCAGGACTATGTTGAGGGCAAAACCTATGGCACGTTGGTTCAGGAACGGACGGCGCAGGGTTATCCCTTCTCGGAGTCAGAGGTGATCCAACTGCTACGGCAAATCTTGCCTGTACTGGCTCACATTCATAGTAAGGGCATTATTCACCGAGACATTGCGCCTGACAATTTGATTTTGCGGGAAAGTGACCACCTGCCAGTTTTGATTGATTTTGGTGTGGTGAAAGACTTGGCGACCCGGATTCAGTCTCCGGAGACGGTGCCGCAACCTACTACAGTTGGTAAGTTTGGTTACGCACCCAGCGAACAGATGCAGACGGGCCGCGCTTACCCCAGCAGTGATCTTTATTCTTTGGCGGTACTGGCTATAGTTTTACTGACGGGTAAGGAGCCACAAGAACTCTATAACGAAAGTACTCTGACTTGGCACTGGCAAGATTTAGCTAAGGTCAGCCCCGGCTTGGCTCAGATCTTGAACCAAATGTTGAGTTATAAACCGGGCGATCGCTATCAATCTGTGGCTGAGGTGGTTCAAGCACTACAAGCTCTGACTCAGCCCACGGTTGTCTCTCCACCAGCTCCTCCGCCTGCCTATCCTGGGCAACCGCAATCCCCTCCTCCGCCTCCCGTCCAGGCTCAAGTACCATCCCCTCCGCCTCCTCCTACTCAGACACCTCCTCAAACACCTCCTCAAACGCCTTCGCCCCCACCTAATTCCAACTTGTCTCAGGTGGCCACTGTTGCCGTGGGTCGCAGACCAGACCCTGTAAATCCCAATCCCAATAGTGATCCCAACCGAACCAATCCTGTAATTCCTGCTCCTTCGAGTGGTCCGTCTTGGGAAAATCCTTGGGCGATCGCAGCAGTAGGAACAGCTTTAGCCTTAGCCGCTGGGCTAGGTTCTTGGGCTTTGGTCACTTCTTTACTACGCTCTCCAAGAGATTCTGTTTCTCCAACGCCTTCCGTTACTATCACCTCTAGCTCTACTCCTAGTCCTAGTCTCACCCCTAGTCCTACCCCTAGTCCGACGCCAACACCCAGCCCTAGTCCAGTTCAATTTAGCCAACGGCTGAATGTTACTCCTGGCGAACAAAATACAGTTGAAGGCGGGTTGAAAGCTAACGAGACCATTAGTTACATCGTGCCAGGGCAGCAGGACCAAACCCTAAGTGCTTATTTGGGTGGTGAAGGAATTTTAATGACGGTGCTCGCTCCGGATCAAAACCCTGTCAACAATCGCGCTAAGCGTGTCTCCGCTTGGGAAGGAGCGTTGCCCTATACCGGAGACTACTATATTCAACTCAGTCCGGTGCGAGGGATTGCTCAGGCAGATTATAAATTGGAGTTGAACTTAGAGAGTCCTGTTGAGCCAACTCCAACTCCGAGTCCGACGCCTAGCCCGACGCCTAGCCCGACGCCTACTCCTAGCCCTACACCGGGTGCGGTTGATGTCGAGCGAGTCAGTTTTCCCCCAGGGGCAACCGAGACCCAAGTATCTGGTCAGACTAACCCCACGACAATCAAGCGTTATTTAGTCACCTCTCAAGCAGGACAAGTACTCAACGTAGAAATCACGGATGGCGCTGCTACACTCGACATCCGCTATCCAGATGGTCGGTTGGTAGAGGATGCTTCTGGAGTTGTTTCGTGGCAATCGCAGTTGCCAACGGATGGAGATTACCAAATTGATGTGATTGCGACTCGCGATACTAACTTCACGCTAAATATTAGCGCCCAGAATCAGGAACCCTCTCCATAGCTATGGTCATCTATGGTCCCAATGATGGAATTCACAGCTCAACCTAACTGATGTGAGGAAGAACGGTAAAGTATAGTTTGAGACTGTCTTTGACTTCGTAATCTAACAGATACCATTCCACTCCCCTTGAACGCACTACTCATTGCTGGAACTGATACAGACGCGGGTAAAACTGTTTTGACGACGGCTCTTGCTGCTTACTGGCAGACTTACTGCTCGGCCCGCAGTCTAGGGATTATGAAACCGATCCAGTCGGGTCTAGGCGATCGCGAACTCTATCTGCGCCTTTTCAACCTGAATCAGTCCATAGACGAAATTACACCGCTTTACTTTCAAGCTCCTTTAGCGCCACCGCTGGCAGCCGACCGCGAAGGGCGCAAAATCGAGCTAGAACTGGCTTGGAAAGGTTTGGAAGCGCTCCGACAACAGCGAGATTGGGTGTTAGTAGAATCGCTCGGTGGTTTGGGTTCTCCGGTTACTCACGAAACCACGGTGGCAGATTTGGCTTGGGATTGGCGGTTGCCGACTGTGTTGGTGGTGCCTGTGCGCTTAGGGGCGATCGCTCAGGCAGTCGCTAATGTTGCTTTAGCGCGTCAAGCGCGGGTGCACCTCAAAGGCATTGTGCTGAACTGTACCCAACCTCGCACCGAGCAGGAGATCGAGGATTGGGCACCCAGAGATTTGATTCAGTCTTTAACGAATGTGCCAGTGTTAGGGGTGATTCCCAACTTAACGGATGCCACCGATTTAGCGAAGTTAACGGAAGTTGCCGCTAATTTGGAGTTGGAGCGACTGATGCCAATTGTCATCTCGCCACAAGATTTTCTATCGGTCGGCGATCGCGCTTCAACTTAACTAAACTCACTAAGAACTGTTACAAGCTGGATTGCTCCTCAGGAAGTGACCAATCGGCGCTAAATTAGTGGAATAAGCGTTTAGCAAGTGACCTAGCCAAGCGGTTATCTGAGCCACTGGCCCCCATTCGCAGAGGCGACTATGCCAAGATTTCAACGAAACGACAACTTCATCGATAAAAGCTTCACAGTCATGGCAGACATGATTCTCAAAGTTCTGCCAGCCACCAAAAAAGAAAAAGAAGCGTTTGCCTATTACCGAGATGGCATGTCTGCTCAGGCTGATGGAGAGTATGCGGAAGCTCTCGACAACTATTTCGAAGCCTTGAAGCTGGAAGACGATCCCTACGATCGCAGTTACGTTCTTTACAACATTGGCTTAATTCGCACCAACAATGGTGAACACGAAGAAGCTCTAAAGAACTATTTAGAAGCGATCGAGCTGAACCCTCGCTTACCTCAAGCCCTCAACAACGTGGCAGTAATTTACCACTACCGAGGCGAACAGGAAAAAGAAGCGGGCAACGATGAGGCAGCCGAAGCCTTGTTTGACCAAGCGGCTCAATATTGGAAAACTGCCATTCGGATGGCTCCTAACAACTATATTGAGGCGCAGAACTGGCTCAAAACCACAGGCCGTTCGCAGATAGATGTGTATTTTTAGTCGGTTGCTCCTTCTATTGAGTTGACTTACAGCAGCTAATCTTTTTTCGTGATTAGCTGTAATTTTTTTGACCTTTACTTCTGAGCCACTTACCTATGCTGGATCGCGATCAAGTTCATAAAGTTGCTCACCTCGCTCGTTTAGAATTGGCGGTTGAAGAGGAAGAAAAATTTGCGACACAACTAAGCAGCATTTTGGACTATTTTGAGCAGCTCAGTGAGTTGGACACAAGCAATGTAGAACCAACCACACGGGCGATTGATTTGAATAATGTGACGCGAGTAGACCAGTTGCAGCCATATGGCGATCGCGAAACGATTCTAGAAGGCGCGCCTGAGCGGGATGCTGACTTTTTTAGAGTGCCTAAAATCATCAACGCTGATTAGTGAAAGCTGATTAGTGAAATCTAACCAAACAAATTAGTGTCTCTCAATCAGATATAGCAATCCTAAATGGTTTGTGAGAGGTGCGCCGCTCACAAACCCCAAACGGATAAATTATTTAGGACACCTATAGAGTCCTAACAGCACGGAGAGTAGGGGCGTAAGTTGCGCTTCTCTTTTGGCTAGGAGCCAAAAGGTTAAAAACAGGTTAGTAAGCTCTGACATCAAAGTTTGGCATATCTATAGATGGATGCCACGGGGTAGGATGTTAAGCTGTCTACCCTCCATAGGAGGATATTCACACTACCTATAAGGCGGATTTCTAAAAATTTGCCTTCTGATTTAATTGGCAAAGTCCTTTGTTGAGGTTAAGTCTTGTGAAGGCTAAATACGTTACCCTCTTTGGGACAGCCCTAGCCCTGGCTCTCACTAGCGGTGCTGCTGTTGCCCAATCGAGTGGCACAACTGCCCCCTCTGCAGCAGAAATCAAGCTTTCTCCAGAAGGCTTCAGAATTCTGTGCGAAGTTTTTCCCCTAAACTCCCGCTGTCCTGGTGGTACCCCTTTAGATTCGACCGCAGCCCCCACCAGCCCTTCTGAGGATACGGCTGAACCTGCGGATACAACTACAGACACAACCGAGACCGAAGAGCCCGATATGACTCGGCCTGCGGGTCCACCTAGCTCCCCCGGTAGCCCTGACAGCGGCACTGTACCTGAAGTAGACCCATCTACCCCCGCTGATGACTCTGGGACTATGACTGACCCGAGCACAACAGACACAACAGACACAACCGAGACCGAAGAGCCCGATATGACTCGGCCTGCGGGTCCACCCAGCTCACCTGGTAGCCCTGACAGCGGCACTGTACCTGAAGTAGACCCATCTAGCCCCGCCGATGACGCTGGGAGTACGACCGACCCCGGCATGAGTCCTGACGGTTCTATGTCTCCTGAATCAGCTCCCAGCTCAGATTCACCTGCACCTCAGACCCCCTGAGGTTCTCTGTCAGACAAAGCCCCCAGGGTTTCACTGTTTCAAGCTCATACCAAGACCTTAGAATCCTATCGATCCAGCTCTAAGTAATGAGGCTTTTCTTAGAGCTGGATTTTATGTTGCAAAGTTAAAGCACTCGTAGCACACTAGAGACACTGCTGATTGATGACAAGCTGCGGATTTCTTCTAGGGCTTGGCGAAAGTTCCCTTCTGGGACATCGTGCGTAACGACGACGATTTCTGCTAAACCATCTTGATTGCCGATCTGAACAACGGATTCCAAGCTGACTTGATGGTTGCCGAAGCAGGTACCTAGTTTGCCAATGACGCCAGGGTAGTCCTTAGTGAGAAATCGGGCGTAAAAGCGGGTCACTAGGTCTGTCATCGGTGCGATCGCGCTGTAGTGCTGATGAGAGCAAGCTAACAGAGGGTGTGCGGCTTGAGTAGGCTGAGTGGGAACTGGCACTAGATTAGCTTGCAGCACAGCGGCAATGTTGAGCATATCTGACACCACAGCACTAGCCGTTGGACCTGCCCCTGCCCCCCGACCAAAGAACATCACCTGCCCGATCGGGTCACCTTCCACCAAGATGGCGTTGTAGACATCGTTGACGCTGGCAAGAGGGTGAGACTTGGGAACTAGAGTTGGATGTACTCGGATTTGGAGCTGCTCCGGTGCGTTCTCAGTAGAGACTGTGTTGCGTTTGGCGATCGCCAGCAGCTTAATCACAAAACCGAGCCGCTCCGCGTAGGCAATATCAGCAGCACTGACCTGACGAATGCCTTCACAATAAACTTCTGCTAATTTAATTCGTCCGCCAAAGGCTAGTGAAGCTAGAATCGCAATTTTGTCTGCTGCATCTAGGCCGTCTACATCAGCGGTGGGATCGGCTTCGGCATAACCCAATCGTTGAGCATCTGCTAGCACCTCAGCGAAGTCAGCGCCTTCGTTTTGCATCCGGGTCAGGATGTAGTTAGTGGTGCCATTGATAATCCCTATGACCGTATCAATACGATTGGCCCCGAGTGACTGCTTGAGGGGTTGAATTACTGGAATTCCCCCGCCTACCGCTGCTTCTAGCAGTACATATACTCCTGCTTCGTTGGCAGCGGTGAAAATCTCAGCGCCATAACGGGCGATCGCAGCTTTATTGGCCGTAACGACATGCTTACCATGAGCAATCGCTTGAAGAATCAGCGATCGCGCAGGCTCTAAACCCCCCATCACTTCAACCACAATATCGATGTTGGGGTCGGTCACAATGGATTCGAGATCCGTGGTTAGTAAGTCAGCAGGTAGGTCAATTTCACGGGGTTTGTCGAGCGATCGCACCCCAACTCGATGAATTTCTAACTCCTTTAACAAAGGGTGGCGCTGCGTTGCATCGAGCAAAATCTGTGCTGTACCCGTGCCTACTGTTCCTAGCCCTAGCAAACCGACTTTGAAGGTCACAACCGTTATCCCAAATTCCAATAAGTTCTGACAAACGAATAAGCCCTAGGGTTTGAATCTTCAGGAAGAAAAGTTGCTTCCCAATCGATCCAAACTCTAGGGCTAGTTTAACTGCTAGTGATGACACTCTGAGACTTCAGCTCAGCGGAGCATTCACGGAGCGATCGCAGCTTAGTAGGTTTCTACGTGCCAGCGCTCGCTCTTCTTCATTTGCTTCTGGTAATCGCTCCAGGTCACACCGTCTTTGGCAGCCGCAGCAGACAGCGCTTCATCAATGCCGCCTTCCATACCTTTGAGACCGCAAATGTAGGTGTGGGTGTTCTCCTGCTGGATCAGCTTCCACAGTTCATCTGCGTGCTCAGCTACACGGTCTTGGATGTACATCCGACCGCCAGAGGCATTCTTTTGCTCCCGGCTGATGGCACAGGTGAGGCGGAAGTTTTCTGGATACTTTTGCTGAATTTCTTCCAACTCTTCTTTGTAGAGAATGTTGGGGCTGGTGGGAATGCCGAAGACCAACCAAGCAAAACCCTTAAATTGGTAGCCAGGATTGGCTTGGCGCTCAGCGTCCTTAAACATGCGCCACAGATAAGCGCGGAAAGGCGCAATACCCGTTCCAGTGGCAAACATGATCACGTTGGCATTGGGATCGGTAGGCAGGAGCATTTCCTTACCAACGGGTCCCGTAATTTTAACTTCGTCGCCTTCCTTGAGGTTGCAGAGGTGGGTAGAGCAAACCCCGTAAACGGTTTCGCCTGTTTCAGGGTGCTTGTACTCTAGCTGACGCACGCACAGAGAAACAGTTTTGTCATCGACATGATCGCCATGCCGAGTAGACGCGATCGAGTACAGGCGTAGCTTTTCAGGCTTACCCTTTTTATCAATTCCGGGGGGGATGATACCAATACTTTGGCCTTCTAGGTAGCGCAAATCACCGCCGGAAACATCAAAAATCAGGTGGCGAACGGTGCCAATTCCGCCTTCGCCCACTAGTTCCTCGTTAGAAACACATTTGCCTAAATAGGGGCTATTTGGACGATAAATGTTGACGGGAACATTTTCTTCGAATAGAGCCTCATGCTTTGCACCTGCTGCTGGAGCAGAATCTGCTTGCATCTTAGCGGGTTGAGCCGCCGGAGCAGATTGCGCTGACTGCGAACTTTTACTAGCAGCCGCATTACCGTTGGTAAGGGTTTCACTATTGAGTGGCTCAATGCCAACAATCTTGCCGCCCATACGCAGAATGCGCTGCATCATGTCGTTCATGCGGTTATAGGGCACTGTGATAAAGGTGCTACCGCTGCGACGAATGGGGTAGTTCGTTTTATCCGTTTCCGAATTCTGACGCAGACCGACGACTTCATAGCGGAAGAGACGGCTACCGGAAGCCGTGTTGCCAGCACCGCCCGCTGCACTTGAATTGAACATTGCTATAGATATCTCCGAACCCAACTTAACTTAACATTTTGCTACAAAGCGTCCTTGGCTCCCATTAATGTTAGCCCTACGCCTCAATCGCAAGTCTCAAAGGACTGAAAGATTAAATCTGCATCACGCAATTACATCACGCAGTTATAGAAGCCATGCCTACTTCTAGAGTATCGGAAGACCGAAATATCTCGGCCTCTTTCTCATGGCTACCCAAAGCATAAAAGGTTAGTCAGGAAAAGAATGTCAATGTCGAGCCAATTTCATTTCTTTAAAATGCGCAATTAACCTTAGCATAGATAGGAACCGAGCTAATTTTCAATTCAGGCTGAACTTGTAGAGGGGATCATGTTCTGGTAAGATGAACTGTTAAAGTAGTATTAAATACTTACTAGAAAAGCTTCTTCAGGATAAGCGGTAGCTCTTTTGCTGCACGTTTGTTTTGCATCTGCCTCTGTGCCAGCCTTCTAAGCCGCACTACCCACTTCGGGCGTGAATTCCGGGCTCTAGAGTGAATCTGCTCAAAACTCAGTTAGTGAACAGTCTATTCAACGATCGTTAGAGGGAATCTATGACCAGTAAGCCAGACCGCGTGGTTTTAATTGGCGTTGCCGGAGACTCCGGATGCGGTAAATCTACATTTTTGCGCCGATTGACAGATTTGTTTGGGGAAGATTTTGTTACCGTAATCTGCCTCGACGACTACCACAGTCTGGACCGGAAGCAACGTAAGGAGACCGGGATTACCGCCCTTGATCCCCGTGCTAACAACTTTGACTTGATGTACGAGCAGGTCAAAGCTCTGAAGAACGGCCAGTCTATTGATAAGCCTATCTACAACCACGAAACGGGCGAGCTCGATCCTCCAGAACGGATTGATCCTAATCACATCATCGTGATTGAAGGTTTGCATCCTCTGCATGATGAGCGGGTGCGATCGCTGCTTGACTTCAGCGTTTACCTCGACATCAGTGATGAAGTGAAGATCGCTTGGAAGATTCAACGGGATATGGCTGAGCGTGGTCACACCTATGACGATGTCATGGCAGCCATCAATGCTCGTCGCCCTGACTTCGAAGCTTATATCGATCCGCAAAAAGGCCATGCTGATGTGGTGATTCAGGTACTACCTACTAACCTGATCAAAGGTGAAACGGAGCGCAAAGTTCTGCGCGTTCGCATGGTGCAGAAAGATGGGGTTGAAGGATTTGAGCCTGCTTATCTGTTTGATGAAGGCTCTACCATCGACTGGACACCTTGTGGCCGTAAGCTCACTTGCTCGTACCCTGGTATCAAGATGTTCTACGGTCCTGATACCTACTACAATCACAGTGTTTCCGTGCTGGAAGTGGATGGTCAGTTCGACGAGCTAGAGGAAGTAATCTACATTGAGAAGCACCTCAGCAAAACTTCGGCTAAGTACGAAGGTGAAGTGACTCATCTGTTGCTGCAACACCGTGAGTATCCCGGTTCGAACAACGGTACTGGTTTATTCCAAGTGCTGACGGGTCTGAAGATGCGGGCAACTTACGAGCGCTTGACGTCTAAAGAAGCGAAGACCAAAGTAGCAGCTAACGTCTAAAGCTTTTTGTTTCCATCACAGGCTGTATTACTGGGGCGCGAGGCTGAGGTCTCGCGCTTTTTCTATGGCGTTGATGGCACTATGGCGATCGCTGGCTAAGGTCAAATCTGGTCTGACTCCTGGCTCTCCAAAAACTTGGTTCCCCATTCGTGCATGGAGTTCAAGATTGGCTTGAGGGTTGCACCTAGGGGAGTCAGGGAGTATTCCACTTTGGGTGGGACTTGCAGGTAAACTTGGCGATGCACTAAACCGTCTTGTTCCATTTCTCGCAGTTGTTGCGTCAGCATTTTTTGAGTGATGCCATTCAACGCTCGGTGTAACTCTCCAAAGCGTTTTACCCCAGGAAATAATTCGCGAATAATCAAAACCTTCCAACGCCCGCCGATCACGCCTAGGGTCGTTTCTACAGCACAGGTGACGCGATCGCGGCTCTCAACTTGTGGCTCCATAGTATCTTTTGGGGTAGTATCTAGAGTTCTAGTCTATACCTTACATTTAGCCCCTAGTATTGCCTCAAGTTAATTTTGCCTAGTGGAGGGGGCTGTGCCCGCCCAATATAAAATCGCAACTCTGATTTGGTGCAGCACTAGTTTTTCTGGAAAGAATTAGCGAGTGAATTGCTGAGCCACCGTACTGGGAAGATAGGCGATCGGATTAACAGCGCTTTGTCCTTGAGGGCGAATTTCGAAGTGGCAATGAGGGCCAGTACTATTACCTGTACTGCCTAGCTCAGCGATGATTTGGCCTTGCCGCACCTGCTGGCCTTGCTGCACCAAAAGTCTCTGATTATGAGCGTAAAAGGTGACGCTACCATTCAAATGTTGAATTTTGACTAAGTTGCCGTAGCCACCCTGGTTCCAGCTAGCACTGATCACAATTCCATCTGCTGCTGCTTGAATCGGCGCACCAACAGGGCCAGCAATATCGATGCCATTGTGCATGCGACCCCAACGGGGACCAAATCTAGAGGTGACAACGCCTTTGACGGGCCAAATATAGCCTGCTTGGAGGGAGGAATCTGTAGGCCAAGCAAAATTAGGCTTCGAACTGGATGGTCTGGAGGCCGCGACGGGATAACTGGGGACTGGTACTTGAATCAGTTTGATGGAGCCAGTGGCTGAATTGGTAGTAACTTGAATCCGATAATTTTGGGGAGTCGCGATCGCTGGATCTAGCAATCCGGCTGCTAAGCTACTCATCGTTAATGATGCGGTTAGTAGCAATTGCAGGGAACGGTAGTTTGTGGATGGGATCGTCATGCGTGGTTCGTTCAATTCGATAAAGGACTGAGCGAGGACACCCTATTTCACACCAAAAACGCGATTGCTTCTAACGACAATCGCTAGTAAATCGCATAGCCCTCACTTTGCCTGGAACGCAGGGAGAATTAACTGGCGTTCACACGGATCTCCACCCAGCCAGTTGCTTTAAAGGGCCTGGTGATTTGACGGAATTTACGGATGTAACTTACCTGCTACTCCCAGGTTCAATTTGCAAGTCTTCTTCTTGAGACTCAAAGATGATGTCTACACCGCGTATGTCTTGGAAGGTAAATTCGGCTCGGCGATCGCGAGCGTAATCTACGCGACTGGCACCAGTGGTTTTACGTTGGGTTTCGCCCAAAGAACGAATGGTCAACCGTTCTGGTGCAACGCCTCGACGGAGTAGATAGTTTCTGGCTGCTAAAGCTCGACGACGACCCAGATCTAAGTTGTAGGCATCGCTAGCCCGAGGGTCAGTGTGGCCTTCAATATCCACCACGATGAAAGGATATTCTCGCAGCACATCAGCGATTTGATTGAGTACCGCCGCGCTCTCTGGGCTAACAATATCTTTGTCAAGAGCAAAGTGGATGTTTCTGGGTACGCGCAACCGAATGGGAGGTGGAGTTGGTGTAGGTTCTACTGGAGGTGTGGGTGGCACCTGAGCCACGGGGGGAGTGGTGCAACGGGGCACTTCTGTAACTGGCGTAGGTGATGTGGGAGGAGCCGCAGCACCTTGAGTGGTGCGGATAGTGGCGTTGGCGGCTGGCTCGGAGGTACCGTAACGGCTATCTGTGGCGATCGCACTAATTTGCTCGCCGGGCTGCACGTTGGTCAAGGTGGCGCTAAATCGACCTTTCTCGTTGGCTGTTGCGGTGGCGATCGCTTTGCTTAAGGGAGCATAACCAGGAAATTGATTAATGGCTTTGCTCCTAGCTCCTGACTCCTGGCTCCTGGCTTCAACTCGATAAATCTCGACTTGAGCACCTGGATCGGCTTTGCCATCCACATTCACTTGATCATTGAGCAGGATAAATTCTGAACTAAGCCACTGAGGAGCATTAATGGCTGAGTTGCCAGTATCTAAGCGCCGATTGCCCGAATTGCGAGGAGGATTGGGGCCATCGCCACGCTGATAGTCTTGCACGCCTACGTTCTGCTGCGTGTTCAGGTCAATGCTGAGTCCTTCTAAGGCGGCAAATTGGTTGTCTTGAATCAAGTTGCGATCGCTCTTGGGGTAAGAAGTGACAACAACTCCTGGCCCCGTTTGGTAGCTGATCTGGTTCTTGATTACCTGATGCTGATTGCCCATTAAATAGACTGCGGCTCGCCGCAACCGCCGTCCATTGAGCTTAATTTGGTTGGATTGAATCTGGACTGATCCATCAGGCTTAAACAGGTAAATGCCGCTGCCATCATTGCCACAAATTAAGTTGCCTGTGATTTGGGAGCGATCGATCACACCTTCTAGGCGAATCGCGTCGGGCATCCCCGCAATCCCGTTGCCCACAATAATGTTTTCTGTAACTTGGGTATTCTCCGCCCGCACCGCCGTAATAATGCCGCTGCCTTCATGACTAGCAATCCGGTTGCGCCGAATCACGGTGCCGACTCCGTTAAACACAGACACACCAAACGCTGAGGGATTGGTAGGCATTTGTTCATCAATAGTTAGGCCTAACCAGTTGTTCTCAATCGTGACGTTTTGTGGTGGTTTGTCGTCAGCACCAAATGGGAAGTTGGCGTTGGGCGGTTGCTGCTGACTGGTGTCTGGCGGTGGTAAACGGTGTGCAATAAAAATATCAGCCGGAGGCGTGCTGGCGGGCACTTGACGACGGGAGTTGAATCCGTAAAGGCTGAGGCCGCGAATCGTCACATTATTCGCAGCGACAGTTAGCCCCCGAAAGACTTCCTGACCCTCAGCGGGAGTAATAGCCACTACTGGGATCGGAATGCTGATTTCAGCCGTAGCCGATTTTTCTGCATCATATCCGGGTTGCGTGCTGCCATCGATAACTAAGCCAGGGCGATCGAGCGGTGGCAGAACTGAAGTGAGACGAATTGTTGTTTGCTCGGCAGGTAAGCTGAACTCGATGCGGGAAGGGGCATCGGCCCTTAGGGCTGTGACTTGAGCTTGTTCTTCGGTACTCAAGCGATCGCGCTCCAGGGTGCCATTCGTTAGGGCGATCGCTTCTCGCAGGGTTATAGCTGCATCTGGCTGGATCGGCCCATCTTGATTGCTGTTGACCACTACCCGTAAATGTGGCGCAAGGGAGGGATTATTCTCAGAGCTGGGAGCGGCTGTGACGCTGGGCGCGATCGCGATTTCTGTGAGGCCAACCCAGAGTCCTAGGAGAGCAGCCGATTTGAAGCGGTAGGATGCAGGCATGGTCAAGCTATGGAAAGTGACGATCAACGAAGTGATTCAGAGTTTACCCTGATTTTGCTGACCCAGAATCAGCCACCCTAACGGTTAAAGCAACTGGTAGTAGTTTCCCGTAGGATCAATACAGTCTTACTCGAACGGAATTCAAAGCTGTGGCCTCATTAAGCGATGCAAACAATGCTGCAACTCCTCTGCCCTTGGCCCGGACTCCCCTATTTGAGCATGCAGTAGCTCTGAAAGCTCGCATGACTGCCTTTTCTGGCTGGGAGATGCCTGTACAGTATGTCGGCATTGCTCAAGAACACCAAGCGGTGCGGCAGCAAGCGGGAATGTTTGACATCTCCCACATGGGCAAATTTGTGTTGAAGGGCCACCAAGTAATTGAGCAACTCCAGCGTTTAGTGCCCTCCGATCTAGCTCGGCTCCAACCTGGTGCCGCCCAATACACCGTTTTGCTCACGCCAGAAGCGGGTATTGTGGATGATTTGATTGTGTATTACCGAGGAGAAGATGCGGCAGGGCAACCAACGGTAGTGCTAATTGTCAACGCGGGCACCACGTTAAAAGATAAAACCTGGTTGACCGAGCATCTGGATTTGGATCAGGTGGATTTTCAAGACCTGTCTACAGAAAAAGCCCTGATTGCCGTACAAGGCCCTCAAGCGATCGCCTGTTTACAATCTGTAGTTGAAGCCGACTTGAGTGCTGTCAAGCCCTTCGGTCATTTAGTGGCTCCAGTCTTGGGCCAACTCGGTTTCTTGGCTCGCACAGGCTACACCGGAGAAGATGGCTTTGAAGTCATGGTTGATGCAGCGGCAGGTGTAGAACTATGGCGATCGCTGCTGGCGGCAGGTGTGACTCCTTGTGGCTTGGGCTGTCGGGATACCTTGCGTTTAGAGGCGGCAATGGCCCTCTACGGCCAAGATATTGACGAAGCCACCACACCTTTAGAAGCAGGTCTGGGCTGGTTGGTGCATCTAGACACTAAAGGCGACTTTATCGGGCGATCGGTGTTGGAGCAACAGAAGCAAGCAGGTGTGCAACGGCGTTTAGTAGGACTGAGGATGGCAGGGCGCAATATTGCGCGGCATGGCTATCCGGTGGTGCATGAGGGACAAACGGTGGGTGAGGTAACCAGTGGTAGTTGGTCACCCACCTTAGAGCAAGCAATCGCGCTGGCTTATGTCCCCGTAGGTTTGAGCAAAGTGGGGCAGCAACTCAATGTAGAGATTCGCGGCAAACTCTATTCAGGACAAGTGGTAAAACGCCCCTTTTATCGGCGACAAGCCAGTCTGTGATGCTCAACTGACCTAGCAAATTGCCGCTAGTCTTGCTACGCTACCTAAAATCTTTAAATATTTCCAAAAATTTTTTGCCATCACCTGCCGACTCGCTCATGATTAGGAGAAGTTTTTTAGCTTTTTCGACGGTTGATCCTGTTTTATGCGGATACTCAACCTAACAGCCTGTAAGCGAGATCAGATCGGGTGCTGGCTGGCAGTTGGCAAAGGATGTGGATGTTGTCTGAGCAATGTTCACGACAGACAAGAGATTTCCTGGTGGGTAGTAGGAGTGGTTCAGTCATGATACCGAGCGATCGCAGGCTTCTTCAGAGTCCAAATAGCAACACTACAAATGAGCACAAGCGATTTTTGTTGCGTGCTGTTTGGCAACATTGGGTGCAAAAAGAGACGGTGAGTTATGTTCGCACCGTGGCTACCTGTACATTGTTAGCTTTAGTAGGAGCTGGCTTAACGCCAGAAGCTAAGGCAGATGTGGTCGTTCCATTGGCATCAGTCCCAGAACCTGGCAGCTCTGTCGTTTCAACTAACGCGGCTGATTTAGTCACCACACCCGCGATCGCGCCTCCAGAAAGTTCTGCGGTTACTGAATTTGCAGCCACAGCTCTTCCAGATGCCCAGCTAGGTTGGTCATCTGCATCAGTGGAGTCAGCCGTAACGATCAATGATTTAGTTCCAGCACCGGATGTAACTGACAAATCTGTGTCAGTCTCCGACTCTCAATCCGCAGTGGTTGCTTCAGAGGCCGATCGCCCTGAAACTCCGGTTGTGGCGGGACAACCGAAACAACTAACTGCCGCTGAACCAACTGCAATTACGCCTGAGCCTAAAACTAGAGCAGAAACTCTAAGACCTGAGTTTGCACCTCAGCGCCGTGAATCTAACCCTGCGCTCGCGCCTGTATCCAGCTCTAGAAGCGAATACCAGGTAGCCCAAGTTAGCTCATTTTCAGATATTCAAGGCCACTGGGCGCAAAGCGTGATTGAGTCGTTGGCATCCAGAGATGTGGTGCGTGGCTTTCCCGATGGCACCTTTCGACCCGACATTACAGTGACCAGAGCCCAATTTTCTGCGATCGTGCGGCAAGCCTTCCAAGTGCAACCCGTCCGCACCTCGGTACAGTTCTCAGATGTATCCACGAACTACTGGGCTTACAGCGCCATCGACGAAGCCTACCGCTCTGGGTTCGTCTCCGCATCTGGCAACAATGTGTTTCTTCCCGACCAGGGTATCTCCCGCAACCAAGCGCTGGTGGGCTTAGTCAATGGCTTGAAATTGACCTCGGAGTCAACCAGTGCCGATATTTTAGAAACTTATTTCGAAGATGCGGCCCAGGTGTCAACGGCAGAGCGAACTGATTTAGCGATCGCAACTGACAAGCGCTTGGTCGTCAGTTATCCAAACGTGAGAGCGCTGAACCCGCAGCAATTAGCCACTAGAGCTGAGGTAGCGGCTTTTATTTACCAAGCCTTAGTGCAAACAGGTGAAGTATCGGCGCTGGATGCAAGCACTACGGCAGCGCAATATATTGCTGGCGCAGCAACTACGGCTGAAACTCCTGCCACCTCACCATCACCGACATTGCCAACTACGCCGACGACAGCAGCAGCTCCTTCCGAGGAAACGATTCAAGACTTGCAGACTCGCTTGCAAGCTGTGCAAACTGAGTCAGAAAATTTCGGCAATGTCTTTGAAGGATCGCCTGCTCTTAGCATTGCTAACCCGGTAGGCTTTGGGGCTGATAATGGCACTGGCTTTATCAGTGCCTTTTATCAAGAGCGCACCCGACGCAGTGACAAGGACGATGCTGCGGTAGGAATTGGAGTTGGTTTAGGAGATGCCCGTAAAAATGTTGGGGTCGAGCTTTCCTACACGATCGCCAGTTTTGGTGGTAACAGAGACTTTGGCACAGGTGGCTTTAACGTGAAAGTCCATCGCGCCTTCTCAGAAGATTTTGCCGCAGCGGTGGGATGGAATGGTTTCATTACCATCGGCGATGAGTTTAATGAGGACTTTGAAGATTCCTTCTACGCTACTGCCACCAAGATTTTTCGTACCCGCCAAGACTTAAGCGCTCCCTTTAGTCGAGTCGCTCTGACTGGAGGCGTTGGCAACGGTCAATTCCGCACAGAAGACGACATCTTTGAGGAAGACGAAACGGTGAACGTGTTTGGCAGCTTGGCGGTACGAGTGGTCCGTCCAGTGAGCGCTATCGTGGAATGGACGGGGCAAGATTTAGCCGCAGGGCTCTCGATTGTGCCATTCAAGAATCAAAGTTTAGTCATTACTCCAGGGCTGCGCGATATTGCAGGGGCAGGAGATGGCGCTCGGTTTGTCCTAGGGCTGGGTTATTCGTGGAAGTTTTAATGAGTTGAGGCGGTAAAGGATGGGCGATCGCGAACCAGGCTTTACCCTAAATCGCAGGAATTGGAGATTTGAGTCAGGAGCAATATTATGCCTAAAACCCCAATGAATACTTGGCTACTCAGCATGCTCTTGGCTGGAGGTGCTCTGGGAATGACTCCATTGAGTGCTTACAGTCAAGAAATTCCAGGAGGGTTCAATTCTGATATTTCTGGTGGCAATGTTATGAACAACACTGCTCCCCGGTTTCCTTCCAGACCTGGTCTGAACCCTGACACCCTGGCAACAGCGAATCGGCTGGCTCAAGAACTAACGGCGGCTCGCAATGCCTACAACACGACTGAGCAGGCAGTGACCCGTGTGCCCCGGCGCTTTGCTCGTGGGCCTGGTGAAGAATGTGTGAATCCAGCTTTGTCTCGCTTGAATGAAGCGATTAGAGCGTCGCAGGAATTTCTCAGCGGTTTGGATAGTTCCCAAGTTGAACAACTCAAAAGCGCGAACTTGAAGATTTGGTAACCATTCCAGCGTTGAGGGTTGGCAGTGGTCTAAGTGAGGAGTAACTCTATGGGAAGGCAGGCAATGCGAAACAAAGAGGCTGGAAGTATTGGGTGGTGGCTAGGCGCGATCGCGAGCAGCTTTTTATTAGGAGGATTGGCGGCTCCAGTCCAAGCTGAGGAAATCTTTGGCACAGAAGGTATCCGCTTTGATGTGGATACGATTGTGGAGTTTGAGTTTATTGAATCCAACGGGGCGTACCAGTCCATTTTTGGGATTGTGAACTTAGACACGGGAGAGAGGACGCCGCTGTTTACGGAAGTGAAGCCTTCTGACAATCCTCAAGCGTTGATGGAACCCTCGGATTACAGTTCTGACATTGGTACTAGCGATAACGATGATTTCTTGGGCACGCCGGGCAATACGGTGCCTGAACCTTTGGCTGAGTTTGAGTTTCAAGCCAATACTCGCTATGCCTTCTATTTGGAGTCTAGCTTTCAGGGACGACCTGCTGGCGTACTTTATTCCACCAATTTCCAAAACCAAACCAATGGCAGCAGATTGGTGAGATTTGAGGGAGGGCTGGGCAACCTGGCCGACCAAGGCATTGCCATTATTTGGGATGATACAGGGTCTGTGATTGTGAAGCCCAATGCTCAAGACCGAGACTTTGATGACTTTTTGGTCCGAGCAGGAGGGCACTTGGCTTGCCCCTACGACTCAACCACAAGCCAGCAACAGTCGCAGCTCAAGTCTGCCAGCCCTACTAGTAATGGCATGCTGATTAGTCAAGCGTCCTGCCGCTAGAAGCTGTTTACCAAGGATTCAGCTTGCTGAAAGTGAGTAAATCCTTGGTACTTAGAGAGACGGGCTAATTGCTCTAAGGAACGGACACCGAAATAGAGATGCCCGCCAATTTCCCAAGTTGGGGTTTGTTTGATTTGCAATGCTTGACAAAGGCTGGCCTGGGCATTTTTGCCGTTGGCGTTGCACTCGATATAGGTTACTTGCTTGAATGCGGCTTCACCAAACAATTGCCGCTGGAGCAGGCTAAAAGGACAGTTATAGGCACCATACATTTTTATGTTTGCCTGGGTTAGGTGAGTGGCTAGGCTAATCTCGGCTGAGGCAGTACCAGGAGGTGTAGTGGTGGGATTGGTTACTGCTTCAGCTTCAGCGGTTGGGGTGCTGATGGCGGCGCTGGAGAGAGCGATCGCGATCGCCACTTTGAAGAATTTGCTAAACATGCTGACTAAACCTAGATCTGTAGCGAGGAGTGAGGTGAGAGTGAGTGATGCCTGGAGAGGTCAGCCACACTTCTCAACATATTAGTGAGGGCGATCGCAGGTTTGTCAGGGCAGAATTGCTGATTAATTAGGGCTCCATTCGTTAGCCTGAGGGATGCTACGGATGGTTGCATCTCTATGTTTACCGGAGCTGTTGCTGTCTGTGCTAGAAGCTAGAGGGAGATTTACAGGGAGATGTTGATGCAGGCAACAAGGAGAGACGGAACAGAGCTGAAACTCTCTTGCTCGCATTATTTATATGATTATCCTTTGAAGAGAGTTTTTAAATATGAATTTAGATTAATTAATGCTTAATTTCCGGGTATCTTTTATGGGATCAGAAGACTATTAAGAGCAAATAGAAACTTAGCTTAGACGGAATATTTAGAAGTAATTTATTAGCTGAGTATGTCTGATACGGTGATCCGGGTTGAGAACTTAGGTAAAAAATATATTATCGGTCGCCAGAAACAGGACAGATACCTGACTTTACGAGATGCGATCGCTCAAACAGCTCGGTCAGTAGGTCAGCATTTTTTACCATCTAAGCACAAAGAAAAACTGCGACTTGATCAAGAAGAGTTTTGGGCGCTTAAGGATGTCTCTTTTGAAATTAAGCAGGGCGATCGCGTTGGCATTATTGGCCGCAATGGTGCGGGAAAATCTACATTATTAAAAATTTTAAGTCGGATTACAGAACCTACGACTGGGCGTATCTCTATTAAAGGTCGAGTTGCCAGCTTGTTAGAGGTTGGTACAGGGTTTCATCCAGAACTAACAGGGCGAGAAAATATTTATCTCAACGGTGCCATTCTCGGCATGGGCAAGACTGAAATTAACAGAAAGTTTGATGAAATTATTGCCTTTGCTGAAGTTGAAAAATTTTTAGATACACCAGTTAAGCGCTATTCCTCTGGCATGTATGTGAGGCTAGCATTTGCTGTAGCTGCTCACTTAGAGCCAGAAGTTTTACTAATAGATGAAGTTCTGGCTGTCGGTGATGTCCAATTCCAAAGAAAATGTTTAGGAAAGATGGAAGAAGTGGCTGAAGAGGGCAGGACAGTGATATTCGTAAGTCACAATATGGCTACTGTAAAACAACTTTGTTCTAAAGCATTTTTAGTATCAGAAGGTACTTTGATTGGTCAAGGCTCATCTCTTTCAATAATTTCCCAATATACACAAATGCTCATCACTCCCAAAAATAGTCATTCATCTTACAAACATATAAAGGGAGATGGCAGAGGAGAAATTAGAAAAATATTTGTTAGCTCTGAAGAGCAAGGAGCTATTTCTATTTTTGAGAACATAAAGATTTTGATTGAATACTTTATTAATGAATTAATAAGTGAACTGGAGTTTTTCGTGATCATTCACTCTGTAGACGGTGAAGCACAAATTAGCTTATTTCAAAGGGATTCTAATATTTTTATTAAGCCTGAATTAAAAAATGGAAAAGTAGTGCTTAGACTAAAAAACTACTTGATGCCAGGTAAATATTTTGTTTCTGCTGGAATTTTTGATAAATCAAGGCAGTTTATAGATTGGGTAGAGTACGCAGAAACCTTTTACGTAGAAGACTCTTTTAATGATGGAAGAAAGTATGATAATCGAATAGGTAAAGTTAGCATACTAGGAACTTGGGAGAGCTCCTAAATCAACGATAAATAAAGTCCAAATACATGCAGAAATATAAGAGCATTTGTCTCGACATAATAAGTTTCTTTGATATTAAAATGTGCAATCTTTTAGTTGAGGCGAGAAAGCGTGAAATAATCAGAAAACTAAAAGCTTGTGGCAGAGGCATAGTTTTTCAAATGCCAATTCATATTAATGGTCTAAATAATGTTGAGTTGGGTAATTATGTATCCATTGCAGCATATGTTCATATTTGGGGTGAGGGAGGCGTAAAAATAGGGAATCGAGTGATGATTGCATCCCATACAGCTATAACTTCTCTAACTCATGACTATAATCAGGCAGATATGCATACAACTTTGATTAAAGGAATGGTTGTGATTGAAGATGACGTTTGGATTGGGACACATTCAGTGATAATGCCAGGTATTTCTATTGGTAAGGGTGCTGTTATAGGAGCAGGTTCTGTGGTTACAAAAGATGTAGAACCTAATTCTATAGTTTTTGGCATTCCTGCTAAGCACTACAAATTTAGAAATGAGATGCTAGACAATCAGAGCAAAGAACATGATTAAAAGCTTTATTCCTAAGTATTTTCGTGACCGTCACCGTTACAAGTGGCGTAATTTTGAATTGTTTTTTTATGCTGCCTTAGGTAAGGTCAAGAGGCAATTCATACGTCCACCTTTTCCAGATAGCAGTTTTAAGGAAATCAACTTACATCTCGGCTGTGGTTCTATTGATCGCCCTGAGTTTATTAATATTGATGGTTTGGCAGCCCCTCATATCCATTATGTAAGAGCCATCGATAATTTAGCTCCTTTCAAAAGTAATAGTGTCAATCTGATATACGCTTCTCACTGCTTAGAGCACTTTCCCTATGCACAAGTACCTTTTGTATTGTCCGAATGGTACCGTGTTCTCAAAGAAGCTGGCATTCTTAGAATTTCTGTTCCAGATTTTGATCTGTTATTAAGAATATACGAAGAAAATAACCGCAATCCTGAAACTGTAATTTATCCCCTTATGGGATATCAGAGTAATAAGCTTGATGTCCATATGTCAATGTTTAATAAGTCGAATTTAACTTCATTATTAAAAGAAGCTGGCTTTGCTCAAGTTGAAGAGTGGCAACCAGGTTCTGATCAGCTTACCACTTTTGATGACTGGTCCTCTAGAGGAATAGTTGTAAATAGTAGAAGCTACCAAATAAGCCTTAATCTTCAAGCAGTAAAATAATTAAAACAAAGCTCAATATAGAGGATCTAAAGCTTATGTTTTTCAAGAATAGGCTTAAAAAAATGATAAAGCTTTTAATAAAAAAAATGGGATATGAGTTAAAAAAAATCTCTGAGGGATCTGTCAGTCAACATTATGACGCTTTTTTTGCTCAGGAGTATCTTTTTTCAGGCTCAGAGGTAAAAACAATTTTTGATGTTGGAGCAAACGTTGGCCAAACCGCCTCTGAATATAGCAAGCGCTTTAAAGAGGCAAAAATTTTCTGCTTTGAACCCTTTAAAACTACTTTTGAGTCGTTGCTTGATAACTTTAAGAATAATGATTTGATTAAGCCATTTAATTTAGCTATATCTGATTCTATAGGCAATAGAACTTTCTTTTTTAACCGAGCTGATACTACTAATTCACTACTGCAAATTAGTTCCTGCTGTAATAATTATGTTGACCATAAGCTGGTAGAAAATCTTGGCTCTTCAACTGTTTCAACAACTACTCTGGACACCTTTTGTAAAAAAGAGGAAATAAATAATATTCAAATCCTAAAAATGGATATTCAAGGTGGTGAGCTGATGGCACTACAGGGTGCCACAAACTTGTTAAATCTGCAAGCAATAGATTTGATCTATACGGAGATTCTTTTTGCTTCACTTTACGATGGCCAGACTAACTTTTATGATTTATGTGAATTTCTTCAGAAGAAAAAATATTTCCTTTATGGCATATACAACCTTAACTATGGAAGAAATACAACTTTAGCCTGGGGAGATGCAATTTTTGTAAGCAGTAATATTCAAGATAAATTGAATAGACAACTTAGTGAATGAGACTAAAAAATACCTGTATCAAGATAAATTAGGATCTACTGCTTTGAGAAATATACGAATTTCTGAAAAAACTCTTACCTTAACAGATCTACCTTTACCTCCTCCAGGAAAGCAAGGCTGGCCTTGGACTAAAGCCGTAAAATCAACGGTGCGAAGAAATTTTAATGTTTTGGAATGGCCTAAAGTTAGTATTATTACCCCTAGCTATAATCAAGCCCAATTCCTTGAAGCAACTATTCGCTCAGTGTTGTTACAGAATTACTATAATCTAGAATACATAATAATCGATGGTGGTAGTACTGATGATTCTGTAAAAATTATCAAAAAATATGAAAAATTCTTATCGTTTTGGGTCAGTGAAAGAGACCAAGGACAAGCTAGTGCAATCAATAAGGGAATTAGGCAAAGTAGTGGTGAGATCTTAGGGTGGCTTAATAGTGATGATGTTTATGCTCAAGGAGCTCTCTTTCACGTGGCTAAAGCCTTTAGTTACAATCCTGAGTCCATTGTTGTACATGGGAATCGCATTCTGATTAATGAGAATGGTGAGGTGACTGGTTGGTCCCAGTTACCTTCTTTTAATCCTGAGACATCCTCATATAATGTTTGCTCAGAAACTGCTTTCTGGAAACGAGCTGCAATGGAAACAGTTGGTCCATTAAACGATAATTTAGAATTTGCAATTGACCTAGAATTTTTTGGAAGATTATATAAGCACGGTAAGTTTGTCAAACTAAATCAGTTTTTAGGCTATTTTCGCTGTCATCCAGCAAGTAAGAGTAGTACTATTGCGCATATAGGTTGCGAAGAAGCTGAGCGAGAATGGAATAAGTTGTTTGGTCCAACTGATCAGATTATATCTATTAATTATAAGCCAAGTGTTATTCAGAAATTGTTTACTTTGATCAAGCACCCACAGGAAATTGGTTCACCTTATCTATTTTATCGTTTATTCAGAGAACGATAGCACTAATGCTCAAATTCAAGTTTAATCATTCACTTTTTATAAAAATCATAAGAGTATTAGGGCGAATTCACTTTGATGGACTTTTGTATATTGCTAATCGAATAGTTGCTCGTATTCCATCTCATTGGATTCGCTTAGCATTTTATCGTTCTTGCCTTGGTTTTCAAATCGGTATAGGAAGTTATATTTTTATGGATGCTTGGTTTGATAGTAAAAAGAATTTCAAAATGGGTATGAACAGTGTTGTCAATCAAAAATGCCGCTTAGACAACCGAGGCGGAATCACGATCGGAGATAATGTTTCTATTTCTTCAGAAGTGTGTATTTTAACGGCTGACCATGACCCTCAAAGTAAAGACTTTTCAGGAGGAGTTTGGCCTGTCACTATCCAGGAATACGTATTCATTGGTACAAGAGCGATGATTCTACCGGGTGTGATTTTGGGTAAAGGTTCTGTCGTGGGTGCAGGCTCTGTTGTAACTAAAGATGTTGCACCTTTTACCATCGTAGCTGGAGTGCCAGCTAAACCAATCGGCATTCGTCGTTCTGATTTAGATTACAGCGCCAGCTACTGTCGCTTATTTTTATAATTACTTTAAAGGTTAAAGTTTTACAAAAAAATCTGCACAGGCCTTTAATTATGAATAAACCAATTTCAAATCGGCCTTGGTTAATGCAGATCAAACCTCTATGGTTGAGAGAGAAGCTTTATTGGAAACTTTATCGGCAATACTCTCAAAAGTTTAAGGCACTATTCCAGAGCGCAAAATTAGAGTTTGCCCCTCAAGTGCTACTGCAATTAATGCCAACTGATACAGCTCACCAGGAACTAGCTTTTCTTGGCTTTTATGAGCTTGAAGTCTCGCGTCGGATTGCTAAATTAGCTCAGCTCGGCGGTCTGATGGTTGATGTAGGGGCTAACTATGGTTACTATTCCTGTTTGTGGGCTGCGGTCCAAACCGACAATCGAGTTGTTGCTTTTGAAGCGTCTCCTAGGAATTTTGCAGCTCTCAACCAGAACCTGAAACAGAATCAATTAACATCTCAAGTAACGGTTCATCAGACTGCGGTCGGTCAGCTAAAAGGCAGCTTACCCTTTACTTTGGGGCCTGAGGAGCAAAGTGGGTGGGGAGGATTACTAGGACAAAATCAAGTTAATACCATTGAAGTACCTGTTGTCTCCCTAGACGAGATTTTTCCGTACGAGCAATCTGTGTCTATACAAGTTCTTAAAATTGATACAGAAGGAGCAGATACCTGGGTGCTTCAAGGAGCAATTAATCTACTGCGATCGCACCGAGTTCAACACATCTTTTTTGAAGAAAACCTAGTGCGAATGGCTGAGCTGAATATTCAACCTGGTGAGGCTCAAACTTTGTTAAAAAACTGTGGATACCAAGTTGCGAGTCTAAGGAAAGGTGAGTGGTATGCCAGTCTTAAATAAGCTGTAATGCTCATTCAAATTGTTCCTAGACTTCCGCCCGACACTGATGGAGTTGGTGCTTATAGCTTGAAATTGGCCCAACAGCTTCATCAAAGTTATAGGCTAGAAACCCACTTTTTAGTGGGAAACTCAAATTGGAAGGGAGAATCCTGTGTGCAAGGATTTTCGGTCAGTCACAGTTCTCAGCCATCATCAGCGACTTTACTTTCTTTCTTGCCTCACGAGCGCAACTCTGTAGTTCTACTCCATTACGTTGGCTATGGCTATGCCAAACGGGGTTGTCCTACGTGGTTGATAGAAGGGTTGGAACAATGGAAAGCTAAGAGTTCTGGGGCACAATTAGTCACTATGTTTCATGAGATCTATGCTTCTGGGCCTCCTTGGACTAGTGCTTTTTGGCTCTCACCTCTCCAAAGAAATTTAGCAACTCGACTAGCAAAATTGAGCGATCGCATCCTCACTAGTAAGCAGCTTTATGCAGAGCTACTGTGTGAGCTAGATCCTAAGCACCACTCTCAAATCCCAGTTCTGCCTGTTTTTTCTACTGTAGGAGAACCAACACAAGTCTTACCATTAGCAGAGCGGGCACCACAATTAGTAGTATTTGGCGGTCGGGCTTCTAGGCTGCGAGTATATCGGGAATCAATCGATACCTTAATAAAAATTTGTCAAACCCTAGGTATTAAGAAAGTCTTAGATATAGGACCACCTACAGGTTTAAATTTATCCTTTACTAAAGAAGTTGTAGTCGTCGAGAGAGGTGCACTACCAGTAGTAGAAATCAGTCAAATCTTGTCACACTCTCTAGCAGGGTTTCTCGCGTATCCTCCTGACTTCCTAGCTAAATCAACTATCTTTGCAGCCTATTGTGCACATGGAATACTCCCTATAAACTTAGGTAAAAAAAGCAAGTCAGCAGATGGTATAGAAGCTGGAAAACATTATTGGAGTCCTGATATGCCTAATTCTGCTCTGAAAGACTTAACAGCAATGCAAGCGATCGCGGACTCCGGTTATACCTGGTATCAAACTCACAACTTACAGGTACATACCAAGACTTTTGCTGCATGTTTAGGCCATAATTCGTAACTACTTATGAGCCAAAAGCCACCAATCTACCCGGACAATGTGGAATTGGTCGTCATCATCAATTCATTCAACAGGCTACCTCTGTTGAAAGGGGCCTTGCCCTCGATTGCTCAAGCACTGTGCCACATTCCTCTGAATGCCGCAATAGTTATTTTTGATGCAGGCTCAACTGATGGCAGCAGTGAGTTTATACAAGCATTTACAGATCAAACCCCAAATCTTCGTATTCATTGTCTTTATCCTCCTTCTAGTGAAGATCGCTCCTTTAGCGCTGGTTGCAATAATGCAGCAAAGTTTGCAGCTCAAGAATTTCCTCAACTCAAGTGGCTCTTCTTCTTTGAAACAGACAACCTAATTAAAAACAATCAAGCATTACCTCTAGCCACTCAGCTTCTAGAGAAACAAGAACACTTGGCTGCTGTTGGGTTTACCGTTGAGCGTCGAAGTGGAGAAAAAGCAGGCTTCGGCTCTCGCTTTCCTACAGCTTTAGATTTTGTTCTAGGTCAACAAATTACTCAAAAACTCGGCCTAGCTCACCCACTTTTATCCCAATGGCATACTTTTTCAGGAACTCGTTGGGCAACTAGTGACACAGTTTTTACTAGTCCGTTGTTGGTTAAATATAAGGCTTGGCAAGAAGTTGGAGAGATGGACGCTACAAACTTTCCTTACTCAGACTGTGACCATGACTGGTGCTGGCGAGCAGCTAAACAAGATTGGAAAATCGCAGTTCTTGATACCACAGGGGTCATCCATGACAACGACATGCAAGTATCAGATTGGTCAGGCAATCGAGTAATTAATTTTCATCAAGCAAGATTAAATTTGCTCCTAAAACATCAAGGACAATGGGTGCTATGGCTCAAACCTCTTCTATTTTGTAGGCATGTTTTAGAGCTTATTCTACTGAGCATTAGGGCCTTATGCTCAAAAAGAGCAAAACACTCTTTTAGCCAGCGACAAATATTGCTAATGACAGTTCTTCAAGACTATAAACCTTTGTAAGTATGAAGAGTTTCATTAATCCTCATCAGTTTTTTGACAAAGTTCACTGGAAAGCGAGACAAAAATACTCCCAGATGCGCTGTTACTTGAATAATGGGCACTATGTTTGGGCCCTACCCAATCAAGCGAAGTTTGTTTCACGTCAAGGGGATGCCTTCTCTCATGTCTTATACGTTTGCAAAGGACATGAGAAAGTTGAAATGAACTGGTGTCAGCACTGGATTAAAGCAGATCAGGCTCCGCAATCAATCATTGATTGCGGAGCGAATATCGGTTATTTCTCGGCAGTTCTTTCACAAGCCTGCTCACTAGATCGAGTGCTAGCGATTGAAGGAAATCATAATACAGCTGAATTATGTAGACAAAACATCAAGATTCTTAATCTGAGAAATATTCATGTTATCGAATCGGTTCTTTCCGCAGATGAATCTGATTGTTACATAATTCCTAATAACCCTGGAAAAGAACCTTGGCAACGAGCAATTCAAGCTAGCCCTGAGATGGCAAGTTCTCATACTAAAACCCTCGATCGACTAGTCTCTGATTTTCAACTAGCTCCTAGTCTTGTAAAAATTGATTGTGAAGGATTCGAGACATTAATTCTAAAGGGTGCCTGTTCTCTGCTTAACATCATTCGTCCAGCATTCATGATTGAATGCAATGATTCAGCTTTGAAAACATCAGGCACGAATAGATATGAGTTATTCACTTTGTTGAAATCATTTAATTATAAACTATTTCATCTGGCAAGTTTTACAGGTTCCTATCCCTTAGGAATGGCGATTGAAGATAATTTTGAATCTTCAGAGTTTAACTTTGCTGCAATTCCAAACGATCAGAGTAATCTTGAACGGTGGAATCAATCAATTCAGACTTTTTTCTGACAATATTACTATGTTAAATAAGTTTCCTCAATTTCTAAACCAACTAGGATGCAAAATTCAAAATTATGGGTATTTGCTAGCAAATCCATCTTATGCGAAAGTGAGAGCTGGAAAGGGATGCGCCGAGCTCTATCGTTTACTAAATAAAGACTGGTTTCCTAAAAATGAAATTCAGCTCGTAGTAGACGTGGGGGCTAACGAAGGAAAATTTATCATCACTTCCCTTGCTTTAATGCCCGAAGTTGCTATTTACGCTTTCGAGCCTAATCTATTATTGGCTAAAAAGTTGAATTCACATAACTGGAATTCGAAAAAAATTAAGATATTTCCTGTCGCTCTTGGCAGTAAACAAACCGATTTGCCAATTAATATTACAAAGTTTTCCCCTGCATCTTCTTTCTTGGAGCGAAGCAATAAACTAGCAATAGAATTTCCCGAAACTGAAACCGATAAAATCGCTATTGTGAAAGTAGATAGGCTGGATCATTTAATTAACTCTTTAGATGCGGTGTATGACTCTATTTTATTAAAACTAGATGTTCAGGGATTTGAATTAGAGGTTCTTCAAGGAACGACAGAAATTTTTGATCGAATCCCTATTATTGTCTGTGAGGTTAACTTTGCAACCCTTTACGAAAAACAGCCTAGCTTGGAAGCTATACTTTCATTTTTGAGTAAGTATGGATATCAGCTCATTGATATTGGCAGTCCGATTCGGTCGAAAACTACTAAAGAAGTTTTATACGCCGACATTGTATTTAAAAAAGAAACTCTTTAACGCTTGTGAAAAAATAAGTTTAGTTTTGAAGATATATGCTTAGAGAGAAGTTGATTAGAAAAGTAATTTCTTACAACCTTTTAAGAAATCCATTCCTTTACAAAATATCTAAGAGGTATGTTGATGCTTATAACAACAATAATAATGGCAATATTTATTCTAATGGCGAATTTTACTTTTTAAAGAAGTATATAGACAGGAGTAAATTAATATTTGACGTTGGAGCTAATATTGGAGAATGGGCAGAAATAGCACTTTCTTTAAATAGTACGATTGATCTTCATTGCTTTGAACCAAGCAGTAATTCTTTTTCTACTTTAAGCAAAAAAGGTTTGATAGGAAATGTTACTCTTAATAACTTTGGTCTCAGTTCAAAGCCTGAGGATAAGTCATTATTCATTTTTGATGATAATTCGCCATTGAATTCTCTTTGGAAACGTAGTGGTCTTAAGAGTTATGGGTTGTCCACTCCGTGTAGAGAAGAGAAAGTAAGGCTCGAAACGCTAGATGATTATTGCTCTACTCATGAAATTGCGCAAGTAGATACTTTAAAGATTGACGTAGAGGGCCACGAGTTAGAAGTTTTAAAGGGAGGTGAAAACCTTTTAAAGTTTGAAAAAATAAATTTTATTCAATTTGAATATGGTGGTACTTATATAGACTCAAAAACTTTTCTAAAGGATATTTTTGAATACTTTGATGAATTTAATTACTTATTTTATAAATTTTATCCAAATAAACTTCTTTTGGTGGATTCCTATGATGTGAAATTTGAAGATTTTCAATATCAGAATTGGGCAATAATTCGCAAGGGATTAAATATCTAGATTAGGCATAAGAAACAAATGAGGATTTTAATATATTCTCCTCTCTTTTATCCTAGTGTTGGTGGTTTAGAAACTGTAGTTCTCATTTTGGCTAACGAGTTTGTACAACAAGGGCACTCCGTTAAGCTAGTATCTCAAACTCCAGCCATCGATCAAGATACCTTTCCCTTTGAGGTCATTCGGAAACCTTCGCCGAAACATCTACTTCAGATAGTGCACTGGAGTGAAATCTACTTTCAGCCAAATGTTAGTTTAAAGGGAATCTGGCCTTTACTTTTTCACGCCAGGCCTTTAGTTATATCTCATAATAACTGGTACTTGCGTAAAAATGGTCACTTTGGTTGGCAGGATTACCTTAAACAGCTTATAACTAAGTTTGCAACTAATATTTCAGTCAGCCATGCAATAGCAAATCATATTTGCTCTAAATCAAGTGTTATTCCAAATCCTTATGAAGAAGATATATTTTATGAAAGATTCGACATTTTACGTTGTCAGGAGCTAGTTTTTCTCGGACGTCTGGTTTCTGATAAGGGAGTAGATTTACTGTTAAATGCTTTAGCTGAAATCAAGGCTTTAGGATTAACACCTACGCTTACGATTATTGGTCAGGGTTCGCAAGAGCTAAAGTTACGTAATCAAGTGAAGAAGTTGTGTCTGAATGAGCAAGTAAATTTTGTTGGTGTCAAAGTTGGACAAGAGTTGGCTCAACTATTAAGTGCTCATCAAATTCTGGTTATTCCCTCTCGTTGGCAGGAGCCATTTGGAGTCGTGGCCCTAGAAGGTATTGCGTGTGGCTGTGTTATCGTCGGCTCAGAAGGGGGTGGCTTAAGCGATGCAATTGGGCCTTGTGGAGTTACTTTTTCTAATGGTGATGTCAAATCTCTAGCAAAAATATTAGCTGATTTGTTAAATCATCCCAATAAATTATTTAAGTACCGAGCAAGCGCAAAACAACATTTAGTACAGCATCAAAAGATAGAGGTTGCTAAAGCATATCTAAAAGTTTTTGAGAGGGCTTTTCATTGAAGCTACTACTTGGTTTGCTTGTAGTTATAAGTTTCTTTAGTATTTCATGTCTGAGCTGGCGTCGTACCATACAAGCAGTGTTTGTTTTACTTATAATTGAAGGTGCTCTCCGAAAATGGGTGCTTCCACAAGCTAGCGACTTAATGTATTTTCTAAAAGACTTTATTTTAATAGCTGCTTACACTAACTTCCTTATATCGGAACGTAGAAGATTTGTATTCAAGCTTTCGGCGATTAACATCTTGGTTTTTCTTATTGCTGGTTGGTGCCTATTTCAGACGTTTAATCCTAGCTTAGGCTCGCCTCTAGTTGGTTTGTTTGGCCTGAGGGGGTACCTTCTCTATATTCCCTTAATGTGGATTGTCCCAACTCTGTTTCGCTCCCAGGAGTTCCTACACAAGTTTTTGCGATCGCACCTGTTACTAACTATTCCAGTAGGCCTACTAGGAGTTGCCCAATTCTTCAGTCCTCCTTCTAGTCCTCTTAATATCTATACTCCTGGAGATTTAGCAGTCGCAACATTTGGGGTGGCCAATATTGTTAGAGTTACAGGAACTTTTTCGTATATTAGTGGATATACAATTTATTTGCTAATCTGTTTTGGCTGCTTAATTCCTCTGCTATCTAATAGGCAGTCTTTCAAATGGAAACTCATTCTTATCTTTGAGCTTTGCTTAGTTGCTGTCAACTCTCTAATGACAGGTGCTCGTGGATTAGTTATTTTCGAAATACTATTTCTGCTCTCATATTTAGGCATTAAAATATTCACTCAGCCTCAAGTAGCTCTGCGTTTATTCAAGCAATTCCTGCCACCCACTATCATTGCAGTTACTGTTGCCACGCTCTGGTTTCAACCAGCAATTGATGCTTTTTGGCTACGCACAACATCCAACCAAGACCTGTCGAGTCGTGTGGTCAGCAGTCTAGCAGAACCTTTCCAGTTTGCAGCATATAAGGAATTAGATGGTTATGGCCCAGGCTCTACTCATCAAGCTGTACCTTCACTACGCCGAGCCTTCGACTTACCCACCGGGGAGTCTATTCCAACTTCCTATGAAGGAGAAGTAGGAAGAATTGCTCTAGAGCTAGGTCCTTTCGGGTTTCTACTTTGGTATGGGCTACGATTGAGTATTCTTTGGGCGCTATGGCGAGTCTTCGGGCGCTTAAAAAGCCCTTTACTACGTGATTTAGCTTTGGCCGCTTTTCTCATTCAAGCAATTCAGATTACAGGTCCCCTCGTCTTTCACCATACCTTCTCGGTCTACTATTGGTTCTTCAGCAGTTTCGTATTTCTGTTACCCCGGCTGGAACGACTTGAAAACCGACACCATGCAGAGCAATTGATGATATACCATGCGTCATCTCCGTACCTCCCTGGTTCATCCCACCAGTAGCCCCTTTTCTCGAAATGCAGCTACTGCACTAGCAGAGGCAGGGTTCCTGCATGAGGTGATTACAACAGCAGCTTACAATCCATCTAACTTCCTACCCTGGTATCTGAAGCCGTTACCTAGCAAAGCCAAGCAACGCATTACTGCTGAGCTAGCAAGGCGAACCTGGATTCCCCCTCAAGGTATTCCGTTAAGAACCCATCCTTGGGAGGAAACGCTACGGATGCTGTTAGTAAAGACGAATCTGAGCCAATCTTTGGGGTTTGGTGCTCAAGGCCCGGTTGCCTGGGTTTATCAGAGTCTTGATCGCCACGTTGCCCAGCACCACCTGCAAAACCTAGCCGCCGTTTATGCTTATGAAGATGGAGCCGCAAGCACCTTTCAAGCTGCAAAACAACAGGGCATTTTGTGTTTATACGACTTGCCAATTCCTTTCTATAAGACGAGCCACCGGATTCAGCTAGAGGAAGCTCAGAAGTTTATAGAACTAGCTCCAGCTCTGCAAGCAGCTAATGAACCTAGTTGGAAAATTGAGCGCAAGCATCAAGAAATAGAATTAGCAGACCATATCTTTGTTGCTTCTTCAATGACTCAACGATCGCTCCTAGATATCGGTATCCTACCAGAGCGGATTAGTGTCATTCCCTACGGTGCTCCAATTGAGTATTTCCAGCCTCAACCAAAATCAGACTCCAGGTTTCGGGCACTGTTTGTGGGTCGAGTGGGTCCACGTAAAGGCGTTCACTATCTCCTACAATCTTGGCAAGCACTAGATTTGCCAAATGCAGAGTTGTTGTTAGTAGGCGTGAATGAATTTCCTTCAGGCTGGCTAACCCAGTATCAAAATAGCTTCCGCCACATTCCTTCCGTACCTCATAGAGCACTCAACCAATACTATAGTTCCGCCAATGTCTTAGTATTTCCCTCATTGGTCGAAGGCTTCGGGCTAGTTCTCCTAGAAGCAATGGCTTGTGGCATTCCCGTGATCACCACCCCCAATACTGCTGGCCCTGACATTCTCACCGACGGCGTTGAGGGTTTTATTATCCCTATCCGGGATGTGGAAGCATTACAGGAAAAACTAGAGTGGTGCTACTGTCATCCCCAAGAGTTAGCTGACATGGGCAAGGCTGCTCGTCACAAAGCTGAGCAACTCACTTGGCAGTTGTACCGTCAGCATCTAGCCAATCAGGTGCGATCGCTCCTGCACACCTCCTAGAGATCCCATAACCTCCTAACTGAGCTATCTATGTCCCAATCTTCAGAACCAAACTCGCTACATCTCTGGTTTCCGAATCTGTTTGAGTTCAAAGGTGGAATTCAAGTTTATCTGGGAGATCTGCTACAAGCCCTAACAAAAGCGTTTCCCACCCTCAGCATTACTGTTCACGACAAGTTGGATTGCTCTTATCCTGCTCAAGACTGGCAGCAACATTCTGTTTCATTTGTTACATACGGTCATCAATTTAATTGGCTAAAAACTCTACATTTTGCCTTGGGGATTGCTATCAGCGCCTTGAAACAACGACCAAAGCTAGTTCTCTGTGGTCATCTTAACTTTGCTCCTGTTGCTTACTGGCTGAACCATTTTACAGGTATTCCTTATTGGATCTTGGTTTATGGCGTGGATGCCTGGGAAGTCGAGAGTTTAATGAAAAAAAAAGCCCTTCAAGGTGCCGCAAAGATCATCTCGATTAGTAACTACACCCGCGATCGCTTAATTTCTGAGCAAGGTATAAATCCAGAAAAAATAGTGCTTTTACCTGTCACATTTGATGCTAGTCGTTTCCGAATCTCTCCCAAACCCTCGTATCTGCTTCAACGATATGGCTTATCCTCTCAAAACCTAATTATATTGATGGTAGGGCGTCTAGACAGTAACGAGCGCCATAAAGGCTACGACAAGGTAATTCAGGCTCTACCCGAAATCATTGCAAAACTTCCCACCGTACATTATTTAATTGTTGGCAAGGGTGATGATAAAGAGAGAATTGAGCAGTTAGTCCAAAGTTTAGATCTACAAAGCTATGTAACGCTTGCAGGATTTGTTCCAGACGCTGAGCTTTGTGATCACTATAACTTGTGTGATTTATTTGCTATGCCTAGTAAAGGAGAAGGGTTTGGAATTGTCTATCTAGAGGCTCTGGCTTGTGGTAAACCCACCTTAGGAGGTAACTGTGATGGTGCGGTCGATGCCCTTTGTGACGGTGAAATTGGAGCATTAGTAGACCCGTATGATGTCAAAGCGATCGCTGAGACAGTAACACAAATCCTAGAGGGCACCTATCCAAATTCAACCGTCTATCAACCAGAACTATTGCGAAAAAAAGTAATTTCTACTTACGGTTACAAAAAATTTCAAGAAACTTTATCTAAACACTTGATTTTTACAACCTTAAACAAGTCTTGATGATATCAGTTGGCCCGAACTATTCATCCAATTCCTAGAGAGCAGTTCTATATGATCAAGGGACCTTGGCTGTGGGCAATCGCAAATAATTTCTCACAGGAATATAGAAACTTTAAATCCTTTATTCATAAATATGTACGATTGAGCCCAGAGCAAGCCAAGAAAGAGAGCCAAAAGCAACTATACAAATATTTAGTATATTGCCGCACTTACTCACCGTACTGGCGCGATCGCTGGCCTAAAACCGCCCAATGTTTCAGGACTGAAGAAGCAGAAGATGTTTTAGCCTTGTTACCTCCTTTGAATAAGGCAGACCTGAGGCAATACCGTCATCAACTACGCATCGATCCTCAATCTCGTAGACCAGATGATGAGTATCCCGCCATCCGGAAACAACATACCTTAGCAAGTGGTGGTTCTACAGGTGTCCCCGTTGAAATTGCTGTAGATGCAACTTATAGCGATCGCAATCGTGCCACTTATGACTTTCTGTACCAGCTTTGTGGTCTTTCACCTGGAAACCCATTCTTTTTCATTTGGGGTTCTCCGAACGAACTGACAGATATCAAGCAGAATCGGAAAAAGCAAATATCTACCTGGCTACGCGGAATGTATCCTCTGCCTGCGTTCGGGTTGTCCCCTGAAAAGATTCATCGCATGCGAGATCAAATGGCTGACCTTGCACATATCAACTCAGCCATGTGTTTTGCGAGTGCCGCTGAAACAATTGTTAAATTTGCTGAGCACGAAAAATTGAATTTTCGCAAGCTAGAGCGAGTGTTTACAGGAGGAGGACTTTTACATGACCAGTTACGAGAGCTACTCCATAAACATTTAGCTACAGAAGTATTCAATACTTACGCCAGTCGTGACTTTGGCATGCTGGCTCATGAAACCCCAGTTCATGACGGCTTGAGCGTGGCAGCATGGTTTAACAAGCTAGAGGTGTTGAACAAGGATGGAGTGCATGTTGCTCCAGGAGAAAAAGGTGAAGTCCATGTCACAGCCATTAATAACTATTCCTGTGCTCTAATCCGGGTTGCAATGGGAGACACGGCCCGATGGTATCCTGACCCAGGCCAAAATTCCATTCCAACTCCCCGCTTGACTGAGTTAACAGGACGAACGGTAGAACATTTGGTTGGACCGAATGGAGTTGTGATTGACCCCAGCGCAATCATTCATCTAGTGGGTGTAGTAATTGCTCCTTCCTGGCTACGGAAGTTCCAACTAGTACAGCGATCACTGCTTCAGTATGAACTGCGAGTTGAAGCTTGGGAACAGCCTGTTCCCGAATTCCAGTTAAATGCCTTACAAACCCGTCTCTGTCGAGAACTAGACAATTTGTTGAAAGCTCAGGTTAACGTGAATGTTGTCATGATGGATACGATACCTCCCTTACCCTCTGGTAAACACCAATACTGCTTGAGGGAGTTTGATACTGATTTACAAGGGAATCTAATACTCTAAGTCAAGCACGCTCGATATAGCCACACCAGCCCGGAGGAGGTTGATAACCTCGATTGCTGGGAGGAGTTAACGCCCCGACCTCCTGAGCCTGACCGTTGTAACTACACATCACTTTGTCCCAATCACCACAAGTTAAAGGATAATTTTGCAGGGTCAAAGTTGCTTGTAGTAAAGGGATCTTTTCAGGTGCAAATCCCATCAGTTGAGCACTTACAGCATCAGCCAAAACAGGTTCGTCGCTAAATAACACAATCCCGGACTTTACAGGAGTGGGCTTTAAAGGTCCAGTGCCTTCTCCACCAATTACTCCATCAATCAATACTAGGTGAGGACGTACAGGAGCAGGCTGCAAAACTCCCTTTGCATCCGCATAGCGTAAAATCCTTGCGATATCCAGTGCCATCCGCCACGCTGTGTCATTTCCCCACCAAGCACCTGCTGTCGTGGGTGACAAGCGGCGCAATCCACTGCGTAGAAGTCTGTCTATCACCCTGAGGCTATTACCCTGAACACCATTGGCTGGTGTCTGCTGCACCCAATCATGGACTTTTGAGGCAGCGCGTTTAATATAAAAGCGATCTGAAGGGTATTCATCTCCCCCAGTAGTAGGAGGGCCAAATCGGTGGTGAGCAAGGCAATCCTTATGAGCGATCGCACCAACGCAGCCTTTTAGGGCACATGTAATCCCTACTTTTTCATGGGTTTTTAGCTTGGGTAGGCTGACAATGACATCTGCGGCTAAAACCTGCTGGTTCAACACATATACGTGACTACCATTGGCATGAAAAGCTTCTGTACGTCTAGGATCATAATCCGAGAGTCGAAACCTTGTGGTTGCCGACTGAGATATTTGAGTTAGTAAGCTTTGCTCACCCAAATCAATAGAAACAGCATTGTCATCTTGGCGTTGCTCAAGTTTACGGATTGAACCGAAAGGAGTGCGCTCAGCAACATAAAGTCTCAGATCCTGAGCCGTGACACGGGCTCCCACAGCCTGATAAAAATCTAAAACTTGCTGTGCTCCTGTTTCTTCCAAGACAGATTCCCATTGGCAAGATTGCACAGGAGCGTTCCCAAAGCAGATCTTGCCTGCTGAACCGACCGCTATCAGGAGATAGTCTACCAGCGCTCGTAACATCGCGCCCTGAGTACACTTTGCCTTGAACTGAGCAGCTGATTCATTTAAACGACGATGAAAGACAAAATTGCACAGCACGAACACTCGTTGTCCGGGCTGAATAAACTCACCTAAGGGATTCCAAGTAGGACTACCAAAGTGTGCTTCATCTAATCCTGCTTGTGCGAAACAACTACGTACTGCCCCGTAAACTAAGTTCGGTTGACAAGCAATTTCAGCATATCGGTATTCAGGAAATCGCTCACTTGGTGAGAAACCACTTTCCTGGGGATAATCCAGATTTGGATCAGCAATGATGGATAAGGTAGTCATGGCGCAGTCATTCTGACTGAAGAGAAAGTAACATTGTGGTTGATCCTTTCAGAGTAATCAAGCAAGCTTCAGGATGCTCCCATACTCATATCCCTATAATTAACCTTTGCAAATTGCCCTGTGAAAGTTCTACATGTAATTCCTTCGGTTGCTCCAATTCAGGGCGGTCCTAGCTATGCCATTCTTGCAATGGTAAAAGCGCTGCGATCGCAAGGAGTTGAGGTGGAGATCGCCACAACCAATGACAACGGTCCGAAGCTGCTACAGGTTCCTCTAAATCAGCAGATTGAATACCAAGGGGTACCTATTTGGTTTTTTTCTCGGTTTGCCTTGCCGATGAAAGAGTTCATTTTCTCCGCAGCTTTGACCCGCGGGTTATGGCAAAATATGCAGAACTATGATTTAGTTCATACTCACTATTTGTTTTCTTACGCCTCTACTTGTGCAGGTGCGATCGCTCGGCATCAAAAAATCCCCTACATCGTTCGTACCATCGGACAGTTGTCTCCTTGGGCGTTAGCTCAAAGCCGAACTAAGAAACGGCTTTACACCCAGTTGATTGAACAGCGCAATCTCCAACAAGCGTCAGCAATTCACTGTACTGCTCCAGGTGAAGCCGAAGATGTCCGAAAATTTGGGATTTACACCCCTGCCATCACGATTCCTCTAGGAGTTGACATACCAGTTCCATGCCCCGAAGCCAGAAAGGTCTTGGGTGAAAAATATGGGATAGCGGCTGATATCCCAGTGATTTTGTTCTTGTCTCGCCTGCATTACAAAAAGCGACCAGATCTATTACTCCAATCTCTCAGTTCCTTGGCTAAGGAAGGGCATTCTTTCCACCTATGTTTAGCGGGTGCTGGAGAGCCAGATTATCTCAACTATCTCCAAACTCTCATTACTTCCTTAGATCTGACCGCTCAAACTTCTTTGACTGGATTTGCTGCTGATCGAGATAAAGAAATACTTCTACAAGGCTCCGACATTTTTGTCTTGCCATCCTTCTCAGAAAACTTTGGCGTGGCAGTGGCGGAAGCAATGGCAGCGGGATTACCAGTTGTCATTACCCCTGGTATTCAAATTGCGCCTGATATTGCCTCAGCTCAGGCAGGTCTGGTAGTGGAAGGTGAGGTTGACGCTTTAGCAGCAGCGATCGCCCAACTCCTCAACTCTCCAGAGTTACGACAGCAACTAGGAGAAAATGGTCGTCGATTTGCCCAGTCCCATTACTCTTGGGACGCGATCGCCCAGCAACTGGCAGCAGTTTACACCGCGGTCGTACAGAAACAACCACTACCGCATTCTCTTACTCAACTCAGAGATTAGTGTTGGCACTTGTCTCTCTGCAAGCACCGCTCAGTTGGTATGGCTTGGGCGATCGCTGCTCTTAAGAAAAGTGCTGAACTGGTAAACGAATAATAAACTCTGCTCCTCCCTCTGGGCCAGAACCAATTTCGATTTCACCTTGGTGCTTTTCGACAATTTGATAGCAAATGGCCAGACCTAAACCAGTACCTTGGCCTACGGGTTTAGTGGTAAAAAAGGGATCGAACAATTTATTCTTAATTTCCAGCGGAATCCCACAGCCGTTATCTTGAATACGGACCTGAACTTGATGAGAATTCGTTAGTTCGGTTTGGATAGTGATTTGTTTGTTAGCTTTGTCTGAGTCTTCTAACAGCGCGTCCATCGCGTTATTCAAGATATTCATGAATACCTGATTGAGCTGAGCGGGATAACACTCAACTAAAGGTAAGTCATAGTAGCTCTTAATAATAGTAATTCCTTGCTTAATACGATGATTAAGAATGAGAAGGGTGCTATCAATGCCTTCGTGCAAATTAACTCGTTTCATTTCAGCTTGATCAAGCCGAGAAAAATTACGTAGGGATAAGACAATTTGACGAATTCGATCTGCACCTATTTTCATCGAAGATAGGGTTTTAGGAAGATCTTGGGCTACAAAATCTAAATCAATTGTTTCAATATAACTTTGAATCTTTGTACTTGGCTGGGGATATTCTGCTTGATAAAGATGGACTAAATCTAGTAGCTCTTGAATATAATTTTCAATATGCTTGAGATTGCCATAGATGAAGTTAACAGGATTATTAATTTCATGGGCTACTCCTGCCACCATCTGGCCTAAGCTCGACATCTTCTCGGTTTGAATTAACTGCGATTGAGTTTTTCGTAGCTCTTGCAAAGCTTGTTCTAGCTTCTGAGTTTGAGCTTGCGCCGTCAGTGCGGCAGTCTGGGCTTGATGATTAAGATAAGCTCTGGAATGATATCGCAGGCGAGCAACTAATTCGATTTTATCGGGGAGTTTAACTAAGTAGTCATTAATTCCTAATGCAAAAGCTTCCGCTTTGACTTTCGGTTCATCTTTGGTCGAAAGTACAATTAATGGGATATTGCAAGTAATGGGATTAGAGCGGAACTGACGAACTAACATCAACCCATCAATGTTAGGCATGACTAGATCTTGCAGAATGACTGTTGGAGCAACTTCTTCAGCAAGATGGATTGCTTGCTCAGCATCGTTACAATAATGAAAAATTACATCTGGTTCGGAAGCCAGCATCCGCCGAATTGCTTCACCAATAATAATTTGATCATCAATGAGCAAAACAACAATTTGGGGAGCAGGTGAAAGTATAGTAGATTCACTGAACGCTTCTAGACTTTTAGTAACAATTTCTGGTGGCATTGACATCATAAGCCAGGCTGGTGAAATGGCTAGTATTTAGGGCATGAATGTGCGTGATGAGGAAAACTTGAAGTAAGTGATAAACCGACTGATTGGACCTAATAGAGTTAATAATAATACTGTTTTCTGAGAGTATATTCTGTTAGTCTAGTTCATAAGGTATAGTTCCCTAATCCGCATTTTGGCTAATTTTCTTCCATCAACTGACTGGATAAATCCGGCCCTAATTTGGTCATTCTAGAAGTGAACCTCAGCGATCGCGCCGGAAATTGGCTGAGTTGCTAGAAATTCTGTTCGGCTTAGTGGAACTGCCCTATGTTGATGCTGCTCTTTGCAATTGATGATGAGCGTTATGCCTTGGAGAGCCAGCAGGTCGTGGAGGTGCTACCGCTAATAGGACTAACAAAACCGCACCAAGCACCTGCCTATGTATCTGGTCTGTTGCGCTACCGGGGTCATATGGTGCCTGTGGTAGATCTATGCCAGTTAGTTCGTCGTCGTCCTTGTCGCTCCTACTTAAGTACTCGAATTATTGTGGCTCGCTTTCTCAGTGCCGAGAACCAGACACAAATATTAGGCTTACTGGCAGAGAGAGTTACGCAAACTTTTAATACGTCTAGCACCACGCTGGTTCCTGCGGGAATGGTGGTGGATACAGCTCCTTATTTAGGCAAAAAATTAATGGATACCCAAGGTGTGATCCAGTGCCTTGATGTGGAACACCTATTATCTCCAGTGCAGCTACCTCCAACGCAAGTAATTGATCTACCAGTTGTGCAATAAAGTACCTGAGAATGATAGAAGCTACAATCGAGAATTTACTCAGGCAGAAGATTGGCTTGAATGCTGCTGCCATTGGTTCTAATACGATCGCTAGAGCGGTTCGATCTCGCATGGCAAGCTGTGGCCTAGGAGACATGGCAGCTTATCTAACTCAATTGCACACTTCGGGGACAGAATTGGCAGCCCTGATCGAGACCGTGGTGGTGCCAGAAACTTGGTTTTTTCGCGATCGCGAGCCGTTCGTGTTATTGGCGCACTATGTGATGTCGGAGTGGTTGCCTGCCCACCCCAATCAAGTTTTCAGGATCTTGAGTGCGCCTTGCTCGACTGGGGAAGAACCTTATTCAATGGCGATCGCTTTGTTAGAAGCAGGGTTAGGAGCAGAACAATTTCAAGTTGATGCTGTTGATATTAGCCAAAAGGCTCTACAAAAAGCCCAACTAGCTGTTTATGACGAGTACTCATTTCGCGGCAAAGCTGCGATCGGAAGGGAAGAGGCTCTGAATCAAGGAGGCGAAAAAAATAGCTTTTTGAAGGAGAAATACTTTCAGCGAGTTGTGGCTGGGTATTCGCTCAATGAGTCTGTCAGAAAAACAGTTAATTTTATTCAAGGGAATGTATTAGATTCGAATCTTTTCTGGGATCAACCAGCTTATGATGTGGTTTTTTGCCGCAACTTACTAATTTATTTAGATCAGGCGGCAAGGCAGCAAACAATTCATCGTTTAGATCGTTTGTTAGTTAAAAATGGCTTGTTTTTTGTCGGTCACTCAGAAATGGGACAACTGCCTTCATCCCGATTTAGTCCCATTCGGCACGCTTTAGCATTTGCTTTCCGTAAGGTTGGGTCTGGTACTCAAGATAAAGCTCCCGTATTGACGACTTACAATCAACAGGGACAAAAGCGGAATGCTTCTCCAGCCCAAGGCAGCAGAAATACAACATCCACTCGCAAAGCGCCTGAGTTGCAACCGACAAATGTTCCTAGCATTGAGGCAAAACCTACATTGGTGAATGCTCGCTCTACTGCTGTGTCTGCCTCTCAAAAAGCATCTTTGACTGCTGCCAAAACGCTAGCGGATGGTGGGCAGTTGGTTGAAGCAGTTGCAGCCTGTGAAGCGTATCTCAACCAAAATCGTAATAATGCTGAGGCTTATTGCCTTTTAGGGCAACTCTATCAAGCTGTAGACCAAGAAACTGAAGCTGAGCAATGTTTTCGTAAAGCTGTCTACTTACAACCGCACCACGAAGAAGCTCTGCTGCACTTGGTCTTACTAAAAGAGCAATCGGGTGATCTGGCGAGTGCTCTGGTGTTGCGGCAACGGTTGCAGCGAATTCATTTATCTGAGCACTAAATATAATGCTGAATTTTTAGCTTAAAACCTATATTTAAGATTAATTTAAGCCTTTGTGGAGGTCTGTTTTTAGTAACTTTGTGTTTCTAAAACTGCTTCTGGTAAATGCAAAATTTTAGTAAATCCGAGTTGAGATTAGGGAAATATTAGTTATCTATTCCTGTCCAACGTTCTTGATGAAGTTTGATTTTGACCTCTCAAGATTTCGTGGCTAAGCAGGTAGACACGATCTCGTGTTGTACGGGATCACGAGTTGTATTTGCTGGAATGGCTTGTTATGGCAAGCGATCGCAAACTTCTGTTGTAGCTTTACCTTGATAGAAAAAATCTTATGCTCAAGAACATGTCGTTACAGAATCGCTTGATTGGCTCATTTGGGGTAATGAGTGCGATCGTTTTAGTTGCTGCGAGTGTCGGATGGTTAGGCATCTCTCGTTTAAACAAACATATTGACACTCTGACTAAAAATAGTCTTCCTAGTGTGGCTGGTATTTGGAAGATTAATGAGGGACAAACTCAAATTCAGTCTGCTATGCGAGCCTTAGTTAACCCTGAAATTAGCGAGAGCGACAAAGAGACTGAGCTAATCAGAATCAAGAAGGCTTGGGAGCAAATTGATGCTGGCTTTAAACAATACGAGTCAACGCCTCAAACCCCTGAAGAAGCTAGGCTTTACAAATCCGCTTTTCAGCCTCACTGGGTGGATTGGAAAACAGATCAAGAACGATTTCTTCAGCTTTACGAAGAAGCTAAGCAGAGTGGTTTAACTGAATCTGAAGTGCAAACTCTCAACCGCTTTTTGTCTCAACAAGAACGTCCTACTTTTGATGTAGCTACAGAGGATCTGCTTAGGCTTCTGGACACTAATACTGAAGTTGCGAAGGCGGCTCAGGTTATGGCTATTCAAGATAGTAGTCAGACTTCCTTCTGGGTGGTATTTACGTTAGTGACAGGACCAACAGTAGCGATCGCTTTGGGTATCTATCTCAGTCGCACGATCGCGAAGCCTTTGGGAGCAAAAGTTGCCAATGTGGTAGTGGTAGCAGAACAAATTTCAGCCGGAGATTTAACAACGCAGGTTGAGAGTGCGAATAACAGCAACGATGAAGTTGACAAGCTGTTGGTGGCTTTTCAATCTATGACTCATAACCTCAACTCCCTGATCCGCCAGGTACAGCAGTCTGGCATTCAAGTGACGACTTCTGCAACGAAGATTGCAGCCTCTGGCAAACAATTGGAAGCTACCGTCACAGAGCAGGTTGCGGCAACCAATGAAGTAGTAGTGACCGCAAAAGAAATTGCTGCCACTTCGGGAGAACTGGCTAACACGATGGAAGAAGTCGCAACCATGTCTCAAGAGACAACGGTGGCTGCTGCTACCAATCAAGAAGACTTGCTGCGAATGGCAACTACGATGCGTCAGTTAGTGGCTGCTACTAATTCCATTTCCGCCAAGCTGGAAATTATTAGCGAGAAGGCCAACAACATTAACAGTGTGGTTAACACGATTACTAAAGTGGCAGACCAGACTAATCTTCTCTCACTCAATGCGGCTATTGAAGCAGAAAAAGCAGGGGAGTACGGTTTAGGCTTTGCCGTAGTGGCAAGAGAGATTCGTCGTTTAGCCGACCAAACTGCTGTGGCTACCCTCGATATTGAGCAGATGGTAAAGGAGATGCAATCTTCTGTCTCCACCGGAGTGATGGAGATGGACAAGTTTACCAAGGAAGTGGGCCGAGGCGTGGAGGATGTAGGCACTATCAGTGAGCAGTTAGGAGAAATTATTGAGCAAGTACAATCACTATCCCCCCGTTTTTCTGTGGTGAATCAAGGGATGGAAGCACAATCTCAAGGAGCGCAACAAATCAGTGAAGCAATGGTGCAGTTGAGCGAAACCTCTGTGCAGACGGCGGATGCTTTGCAAGAAATTAATCGAGCGATCGAGCAGTTGAACCAAGCAGCTCAGGGTTTGCGCCAAGAAATTTCTCGCTTTAAGGTAGGCGCGATCGCGCTTGAACCCCAACCTGCCTATAGCTACTAGATTGCCAGGTAGAGGCGCTAGCACCCAGATTGCTCACGGTCAATCAAGGCATGGAAGGCCAGGCTCAAGGCGCTCAACAAATCAACGAAGCCATGATGCAACTGCGAGATACCTCTGAGCAGACGGCAGATTCTCTTAAGGAAATTAATCAGGCGATCGACTTGCTGAAAGAGGTGGCCCAGATACTAAAGGAGGAGATTTCGCGCTTCAAAGTCAACTCATCTAAGTACAAAGCCTATGTTGAAGCATAAAAAACTAAGGAACCGGATCTTGATAGGCTACTCCCTACCAATTTTGTGTTTAGTAGGGCTAGGGGGAATCGTTCATGTAAACACAAGCAATGCTTTTCAAAGACAGGCAGAAGAAAAGATAGCTCAGACTACCATTATTGAGGTTGATCAAATGGTGCTGGGCGTTGCCAGAATGGTCAGAAATGTCCGAGGCTATCTGCTATTTCCAGAAGATAAAAGCTATATCCAATCCTATGATCAAGGTTTAGAACTATTCAATCAATCTTATGGAAAGCTGGATCAGCAAGCGCAGAGTTTAGAGCGTCAGCAGCAAATAGCGGATCTTGCCAAAAAGGTGAACCGAAATGAAGCAATTGCTCGGAAGATTTTTGAGCTAATTGACTCAGGGCAATTGGTTGAAGCTAAAGCTCTGATGAAATCTCTGCGAATGGATGATATTGACGAAGCTCGACAACAAATTTTGCAGGTAGAGCAGGCTGCGTTACAGCGCTTGGAGCAAGAATCTGAATCTGCCCAAGAACTAGTTGTTGTTTCAGTTTTTTTGGGTGTAATTATATCTGTTGTTTTTAATCTGATCATTGGGCTTTGGCTTTCTCGACAAGTGGAGTCTCAGATTGCGGAGATTGTAGATGTTGCGGAGAAAATCTCTGTCGGTGATTTAACCGTAAAGTTGAAAACTGATATCAGCGATCGCAATGAAATCGGTCAGCTCCTTCTCGCCTTTCAAAGGATGATTCGAGGTCTCAGTGGCTTCGTTGGTCAAGTCCAACAATCTGGCATTCAAGTGACGGCTTCTATCACCAAGCTGACTGCTTTTGGGAAACAACTAGAGGCCACCGTGACAGAACAAGTGGCTTCGACCCGAGAGGTAGTGGCGACAGCAAAACAGATTGCGGTTACTTCTGAAGACTTGGTGCAAACGATGGAAGTAGTTGCTGCTAAGTCTCAGACTACGGCTGCTAGTGCCAGCGTGAGCCAGGTTAATCTCACGGCTATGGCTAATTCAATGCAGCAATTAATGAGGTCAACCACCTCCATTACCTCCAGGCTGGAGGTGATTCGCGAAAAGGCCCAAAGCATTAATGGTGTGGTTAAGACCATTACCAAAGTGGCTGACCAGACGAATTTACTCTCCTTAAATGCTGCGATCGAGGCAGAAAAAGCAGGAGAACAGGGGTTGGGTTTTGCGGTAGTAGCGAGAGAGATTCGCCGCTTGGCCGACCAAACCGCTGTGGCTACTTTAGATATTGAGCAAACGGTGAAAGAAATGCAGGCTTCTGTCTCCACTGGGGTGATGGAAATGGATAAGTTCAACCAAGAAGTGAAGCAGGGAGCTGAGGAAGTCAGGGAAATTAGCCAGCAAATGGGTCAGATTATTGAGCAGGTGACAACACTGACTCCGCAATTTTTGATTGTGACGCAGGGGATGGAAACTCAGGCACAAGGGGCACAACAGATTAGTGATGTCATGGTGCAACTGAGTGATGTATCGACGCAAACGGCTGATTCCCTTCAAGAAATCAATCGAGCGATCGCCCAGCTAGGGGAAGTAGCGCAAGGTCTGCATCAAGAGATTGCTCGGTTTCAAGTCAGCGATCGCCCAATTTCTCATTAAAGCTCTTACCCCAGAACAGCCCCGGTTCAAATTCACCCCAGCTTATGAATCAACTAAACTTGTCATCTCCTTCCGAACGCTGCTGGAATACCATCGGTGTCTCCGGCAATCGCGCCTGCCCCGAACTTTTGGAGATGATTCATTGCCGCAACTGTCCCGTCTACGCCCAAGCGGGACGCAGTTTATTAGAGCGAGAGATTCCGGCTAATTATCTGCTGGAGTGGGCTAGCTCCTTGGCTGAAGAGAAAATAGAGCAGACGGCGGGCACTCTATCAGTAGTGATCTTTCGCTTGGGCCAGGAATGGTTAGCCCTATCAGCGCTGTTGTTTCAGGAGATTACCCAAGTTAGCTCAGTTCGGACTTTGCCGCACCGGAGTAACCAGATCTTTCAAGGCTTGGTGAATATTCGCGGTGAGTTGCAATTGTGTATCTCTCTGCGTGATCTGCTCAGTATTGGGCAGGTGGCTGCTGCTTCAACCACGCATCAGATGGCCTATCAGCGGATGGTGGTGGTGCAAAGCCAGAAAAGTAGCTGGGTCTTTCCCGTTGATGAAGTCTATGGTGTGCAGCGCATTCACCCCGATGACATTCGCAATTTACCTGCAACGCTCTTGAATGCCAAGGATACCTACACCAAGGGCATCATTAACTGGCAAAACCATAGTGTGAACTATTTAGATGACGAGCTGCTGTTTTACACCTTGAACCGGAGGCTGCTGTAGTGAGCGCAAATCAGGATTTTAGCCATTTCTCCATGCTGGAATTGTTCCGGATGGAGGTAGAGGCGCAAGCAGCAGTTTTAAACCACGGTTTGCTGGAGTTGGAAACTCATCCTGGGCTGCCTGAGACCTTGGAGTCTTTGATGCGTGCCGCTCACTCGATTAAAGGAGCCGCGCGAATTGTTGATTTAGAGGTGGGCGTCAGACTGGCTCATGTGATGGAAGATTGTTTTGCGAGTGCTCAGATGGGCACTGCAACTTTAGCGGCAGAGCATATTGATGTGCTGCTCCAAGGCGTTGATCTGTTGTTACGGTTAAGCCAAGTTTCAGAGGCCCAATTACAGGGGTGGCTAGCCGAGCAAACGGAGGGGATTGAAGCGCTGGTCAGAGCGATCGCCACTGTACTAGACCCAGAACCAGAGCCACAATCGCTCGCCAACGAACTAGCAGTCATTTCTGACGCCACCGTTTCAGTAGAAATCACTCCAGTTGTCACGATCGCGCCTGAGGAACTGAATCAAGCACCGATTCTAGAAGCAGAAGCGATCGCAACGCATCTGCCAACTATGGGTTTAACTGTGGCAGAGAGCCAAATTGCCACCACAGCGATCGCTGATCCGGTTGCTTCCGGCGCGTCGTTATCCGCCACAGCTAAAGCGACACCGATCAGCTCGTCTGGTATGCAGACAGCCGACAACTTAGATCGGGTGGTTCGAGTCAGTGCTGACAACCTCAGCCGTTTGATGGGATTGGCTGGAGAATCGCTAGTAGAAGCGAATTGGCTCCAACCATTTGCCGATTCCTTATTAAAACTGAGGCGGCAACAAACAGATCTGTCCACTTTGTTAGAAAAGTTGCAGGAATCTTTAGTTGGGCAGCCCTTAAATCAGCGCAGCGAAAACTACCTCAATGCCGTGCGACAGCAAGCCACTGATTGCCGTCAGATGTTAAGCGATCGCTTGAATGAATTGGAACTATTTGCCCGTCGTTCTGCCAATTTGTCCGATCGCCTCTATCGCGAAGTTTTGGCAAGCCACATGCGCCCCTTTGCCGATGGCGTTCAGGCATTTCCGCGCATGGTGCGAGATTTAGGCAGGCAGCTAGATAAGCAAATCCGGTTTGAAGTTTTGGGCAAAGCCACGGATGTAGACCGAGACATTTTAGAAAAGCTAGAAGCACCGCTCACCCACCTGCTCCGCAACGCCATTGACCACGGCATTGAATCAGTCGCAGAGCGCTTAGCAACAGGTAAACCAGCAGAAGGATTAGTGCGCCTAGAAGCATTACATCAGGGCGGCATGCTCTCAATCACCGTGTCTGATGACGGACGAGGCATGGATTTTGAGCGTTTACGCGCCAAGATCGTCAGCAAACAATTGGTCAGCCCTGAGATGGCTCCTCAACTCACAGAAGCGGAGCTAATCGAGTTTCTGTTCCTACCAGGCTTTTCCACCAGCGATACGGTGACGGAACTCTCGGGTCGAGGGGTAGGGCTAAATATTGTGCAGAACATGATTCAGGAGGTTGGAGGGAGCTTGCGGGCGGTCTCTAAACCGGGTAAAGGGATGACTTTTTACCTGCAATTGCCCCTGACTTTATCAGTCATTCGTACACTTTTAGTCGAGATTTCTGGTGAGCCTTATGCCTTGCCGCTGACCCGGATCGACCGCATTGTCATGGTGGAACCAGCGGCGATCGCGGTGGCAGAAAACCGTCAATTCTTCACTATTGATGAACAAAATATTGGTCTAGTGGTGGCTCATCAAGTTCTAGAGCTACCTGCCTCTTCCGGTCATGCCAAGGATCTCCCGATCATCGTAATCAGCGATCGCTTGAGCTGCTATGGCCTAGTGGTAGATCGGTTTCTGGGTGAGCGAGATTTAGTGGTTAGGCCCCTCGATTCCTGCTTGGGTAAGGTGAAAAATATTAGCGCGGCGGCTCTCCTGGAAGATGGTTCTCCGGTCCTCCTCATCGATGTGGAAGACATGGTGCGATCGATTGATCACCTGCTAGCTAATGGTCAGCTTAGTCATATCAGTCGCAAAACAGCCCAGCTAGCACCCAAAGCTCAAAAGCGCGTTTTAGTCGTAGATGACTCCATTACGGTACGCGAAATGGAGCGGAAGTTATTGCAAAACAAAGGATATGCGGTGGAAGTAGCGGTTAATGGTATAGATGGCTGGAATGCGATTCGTACAGGGCATTTTGATTTGGTCGTCACGGATATTGACATGCCTCGGATGAATGGGATTGAGCTGATTGGCCAATTGAAGCAACATGCCACCTTAAAATCCTTACCCGTGATTATTGTGTCGTACAAAGACCGAGAAGAAGACCGCATGCGGGGGTTGGAAGTGGGAGCAGACTACTACCTGACTAAAAGTAGCTTTCATGACGACACCCTCCTCAAGGCCGTGCGCGATCTCATTGGTGAGGCGATCGCATGAGAGTTGCCATCGTCAATGACATGCTGCTGGCGGTAGAAGCACTTCGCCGCGTAGTTGCCAGTGCCCCAGAATACGAAGTCGCTTGGATAGCTCGTAATGGAGCCGAAGCGGTGACGAAAGCTGCTCAAGATACCCCAGACTTGATTTTGATGGATTTGTTGATGCCCGAGTTGGATGGAGTCGCTGCGACCCGCCAAATTATGGCTCAATCTCCCTGCGCTATCGTACTAGTCACCGCAACGGTGAGCGGTCACGGCGCTAAGGTGTTTGAAGCAATGGGGTACGGCGCTTTAGATGCAGTGAACACGCCTATTTTGGGGCCACAAGGACAGGGGGCGAGTGGCACTGAACTACTGGCTAAAATTGCGATGGTAGCTAAGCTGATTGGCAAGTCTACAACCCGAAAGTCGCGATCGCCAAACTCGATACAGTCAGACAGTTTCGCTCATTCGACGCCTCCTTTGGTCGTGATTGGGGCTTCCACGGGGGGACCGCAAGCGCTGCGAACCATTTTGTCCCAGTTCCCAGCTAATTTTCCGGCAGCGGTGGTCATCATTCAGCATGTCGATGCTCAATTTGCTCCCGGTTTAACTGAATGGATGAATCAGCAAACCACTATCCCGGTAAAAATTGCCCAGCATGGCCAAGTCCTTCAGGCAGGTACTGTTTCTGTCGCTAGTACTAACCATCACTTGATTGTGCAAGCAGATCTGACTTTGGCCTATACGCCAGAGCCATCGCAGTGTGTTTATCGCCCCTCTGTGGATGTCTTTTTCAACAGCGTAGCGGCTCACTGGCCCCGTAAAGGAGTGGCAGTGCTGCTCACGGGGATGGGCAAAGACGGTGCGATGGGTCTCAAATCTCTTTATGCCGCTGGCTGGCATACGATCGCTCAAAATCGCGAGACTTGTGTGGTCTATGGCATGCCCAAAGCTGCGGTTGAGCTGGGTGCTGCGAAAGAAGTTTTACCCCTGCCTGCGATCGCGTCTGCTTGTATGGAACAGGTTTCACGCCGCTGGACTAGACGGGCTTAGATGAAGATTTTGCTTGCTTGGTTCGCAGGAGCAAAGTGCTGTGGTTATCAATCAATGCAGGACTACCCCAACGATTGGTGGCGCTAAAGCTCTCAAAGTACTGCTGTGCGGCTAAAGGAAAGTGCGAGAAGTCAAACAAAGCGTCCCCATCCGCAATTTTGGCCCAGAAGTAGCGTAGGCTCGGCAGCAAAACTTCAGCTTCTTCTGGTGGCAAATTGAGCGGTGGTTGAGTCAGCAGTTTCAGCATGAAGGGATGACTGCGATCGCCCATCCATTGACGAGAGGCTTGTTGCAGTTGCGGCCAATCGGGCACAGCGTCAACCCGATGGGATTCTACTTGCAGCCATTGGTGGCCCTGGCGATCGCGATGAAACTGCAAAACTCGATAGGGATGGGGATAACTGACCAAGGAGCCAGTGGTAATCTCGTAAATATCTTGGTGCTGAGCAATATCCTGCACATGCAGATGCCCAGTAAATACAAGCTGCACCCCCGCGTCTTGCAGCATTTGCAAGAGAGTTGGCGCATTGTCTAGCATGTAGCGGCGGCCCAATGGGTGTTGCGATTGGTTGGGCAGGTGCTCTACTACGTTGTGATGCAGCATTACTAGCACTAATTCGTCTGGTTCCATCTCGGCTAAAACGTGACTGAGCCAGTTAAGCTGCTGCTCATCTAGACAACCTGTTTGTTTGCCTTGGGCGTCAAATTGGTTGGAGTTCAGCCCAATTAAGCGCACTCCAGGCAAGAGTTCACAGGTGTAATACATCCGAGAGGTATCTTCATAGCCGAACTTATGGTAGTAGGTGGGAAAATCAGCCCAACCAATCGAAGTGCCATCAGGCATAGGGGTTGGGACATCATGATTACCAGGCACAACGTACGTGGGAAAAGGGAGTTGAGCTAATCGCTCCGTCAGCCAAGCATGATTTTCGGGTTCGCCATGCTGGGTCAGATCGCCAGGAATGAGTAAAAAATCAAGATTTAGTTGCTCTAAGTGCGCCAAAATAATGTCCAGGGCAGGGATGCTCACCTCGACTAAGTGAAACCGATTAGGATGCTCCCAAATAGTATGGGGTAAGGCAACATGGAGATCGCTGACCACAGCGAAGCGAAACTGCAAGCTCATAAGGTGATTTTTTAAAGCGGGTGATCAAACGGTTACAGCAACTCCACCCTTGATGGCGGAGAACTAACTTGGGAATCGATTAAATTGGTTTATATTGTCGCAAACTGTTTTCTTCTAAGGATAATCCTGAGAAGAAATTACGGTACAGCTTGTTCAGCATTTACGAGAGGAAGCATTAACCTTGTCACTGGTTCGAGTTCGAGAACACGTTAACCCGCTGAGCCGCAAATATCAAAGTCCAGTTCATCCCCCGGATTGGAGCCAAGTGTATGCGGACTCAAACCAGCCGCTGCATTTGGACATTGGCTGTGCTAGGGGTCGCTTTGTGCTGAGTATGGCGCAAACGGAACCGAGTTGGAATTTTTTAGGTTTGGAAATTCGGGCTCCTTTGGTAGATCAAGCCAACCAGGAGCGCGATGAGCTGAATTTGCCCAATTTGCACTACTTGTTTTGTAATGCCAATACTTCGGCGCGATCGCTGTTGCACTCTTTACCAAAGGGAGTGTTGCAACGAGTAACGATCCAATTTCCTGACCCTTGGTTTAAGCGCCGACACCAAAAACGACGGGTGGTGCAGCCAGAGTTAGTGAGAGAACTGGCTAGCTATTTGATCAAGGGTGGGGTTGTCTTTCTTCAGTCTGATATTCAAGAAGTGGCTGTAGAAATGTGCGATCGTTTTGAGGAGCACGCAGCGTTTCAGCGGCAGGGGGAATATTGGCTGAGTGAAAATCCTCTACCTGTGCCGACGGAACGGGAATGCATGACGTTGGAACGAGGAGAACCCGTTTACCGAGCTTTGTTTGCGCGTACTTAGAATCAACCCTATGAGTGACGTAGTCAGAGCTGCCAATATCGATCGGGATCACATCAAGCAAAGAGCTTTAGAGCTAGGCTTTCACAAAGTTGGAATTGCCGCAGTAGACCCCGATGCCAACAGTCCTGAAGTACAAAGGCTGCAAACTTGGTTGAATACAGACTACCAAGCGGATATGGCTTGGATGGATAATCCTAAACGCCAAGATGTACGCCTAATTATGCCAGAGGTGCAGTCAGTCATCTGCGTAGCACTCAACTACTACACTGCCGATCAGCGACCTGAAGGACAAGAGTATGCCAAGATTTCTCGCTACAGCTGGGGGCGAGACTACCATCGCATACTGCACAAAAAACTTAAGGCTTTTGCTAACTGGCTACAAGCCCATGGGGACAGCATCCAAGCCCGTTACTATGCTGATACAGGCCCTATTCAAGATAAAGCTTGGGCTCAACAAGCGGGCTTGGGGTGGATTGCCAAAAATAGCAACGTGATTACGCGAGAGTATGGTTCTTGGGTTTTTCTTGGGGAAGTGTTAACCAACTTAGCTTTAGAACCCGATCGCCCGCACACCGAGCATTGCGGCACCTGTACCCGCTGCCTGGAGGCATGTCCCACCGGAGCAATCGCTCAACCGTTTGTGGTGGATGCCAACCGCTGCATTGCCTACCATACGATTGAGAACCGAGCTGAAACCCTCCCAGAAGCGATCGCGACAAAAATGCAGGGCTGGGTCGCAGGTTGTGATATCTGCCAAGATGTCTGCCCTTGGAACCAACGCTTTGCTCAAGCCACAGACGCCACTGAATTTCAGCCCTACCCCCAGAACGTGGCTCCTAAGCTGAGTGAACTGGCAAACATTTCTGATGAAGAATGCGATCGCCGCTTTCCAGCCTCCGCCCTACGGCGAATTAAACCTGAGATGTTACGCCGTAATGCCCGTGCCAACCTCAGCAATACCTGATATCACTTTATTCTTTTACTTTAAAGAATAAAGATCGTTAGGCCTTAAGCATTACGAATCGAAGCTCCGGCTCTTTCAGGATTGAAGCCCTTCGGAAAACGAGTTCCGGCGGCAAAGTCACTACCTTGGTCATAAATAGCATCTTGCAGATTTGCTTGGGAAAGCTTAGCCTTACTTAAATCTGCTCCGCATAAATTAGCCCCAATCAGATGACTAGATTCTAGATTAGCTTCACTTAAATTAGCATTTACTAGAATTGCTTGATTGAGGTTAGCTTTAGCTAACTTCGCTTGTCCTAAATTCGCATCATTTAAGATGGCGGCTGTCAGATTAGCAGTTTCTAAATTAGCTTGGCTGAGATTGGCTGCGGTTAAATTAGCTTTACTTAAATTTGAATTGCTTAAATTGGCACAAGACAAACCTGCTTGACGTAACGTTGCTTCGACTAAAGTAACCTTTTGCAGAGAAGCAAAATTCAGATCTACCCAGTCTAAGTTAGCTTGGCTTAAATCTACATTCTGTAGAGAGATATCGGGTTTTAGAATATATATCCCTGCCGCCTCCATATTAAAGTCTGGAGGGAAGCAAGTCGTCAGGCTACAAAATACTTTGTGAAAATCTATTCCGCTCAGATTGGCTCCGCTCAGATTGGCTCCGCTCAGATTGGCTCCGCTCAGATTGGCTCCGCTCAGATTGGCTCCGCTCAGATTGGCTCCGCTCAGATTGGCTCCGCTCAGATTGGCTCCGCTCAGATTGGCTCCGCTCAGATTGGCTCCGCTCAGATTGGCTCCGCTCAGATCGGCTCCAATTAAACCAGCTTGAACTTGATTGGATTGACTAAGGTTGGCATTGATTAACTCTGCCCCATTCAAGTTGGCCCGAACTAAAACTGCTCCAGTTAAATTAGCTTGAGAGAGGTTAGCCAGAATCAAATTAGATTCAGTCAAATTAGATTTCGAGAGGTCAGCTTCACAGAGTACGGCTTCAATTAAATTTGCTTGGCTTAGCTCTGCTTGACAAAAGTCTCTTCTACCCGAGCTGTATTGCTCCAACAATTCAGCCGCAGCTTGAATGCTTTCCTGTCCACTCCTACTCATCATCTGCTCATCCCTGAAGATTTAAAACACTATTTAGCATGTAAAAAATGAGCAACGCCGTAGCAATTGAACTTTGATTCATGGCGCTGCTCATTCTTATTCAAGAGTACCTTTGCGCTTTGACGCTTATCCTAGTTGAGTAAATTCAAAAACATCATGGGTGCCACCACGCAGAACAGATTCAGTATGCTTACCTTGTAAGCGCTTACTTAGAATTGCCTCTAATGCCCCCCAAACAGCACCTAGGGTAAAAGTGCACTTTCGCTCTGAGCCTTGAGGTTCGCCAGCAGAGCAGATAGTCTCCTGTGTATACACTTTGATGGTGCCACCGTCTCGCTCAATTTTGTCTAGGACCAGCAAACGAGTTCCATCCTTTCCCAAAGCGTGGGCCACCTTGGAGGTAGCATCTTCCAAGGACACTGCTGAGTTGACCAAGCCTAATTCTGCTGCCAGCTTTTTGCCCCGAGCCCGACCTGCTGCAATTAAAGAGATGGCAGTTGCTTTCTCACCTAAGGCATCTTCCATGCCAACAATGATGGACTTTAGGCAAACGATACTGCTGAAATCTCCGAGTTGTTCACGCGACGTAGTCATGAATGATTCCCTAATTTTTTGAAGATGAAGATCGACGAATACTTAGTTTCAGTTGAGTCAAGCGTTATTTCTAGCTGACCATAGGAGTGATTGAGGCAACCGCTCGCTTAATCTCTAAGTTCAACAAGCCTTGCTTGGCGCTAGAACTAGCCAAGACTAGGAGTACGGCTTCGGTGCCACAACCCACTAGCACTCCGTAGCCTTTCTCGCCTTCCACAAAAATCCGGTCAATTGCTCCCCGCGCTAACTCTTGGCCAATTCGCTCGCCTAGAGAGATCATGGCCGCAGACATTGCAGATGTTCTTTCCTCGTCAAAACCGGCAGGAAGAGCAGAAGCTAAAGCAAGACCATCAGGGCTAACTAGAGCTGCACCTTGAACATCGGGGGTGCCGCTAACGAAATTTTGGAGAACATCTTGTAGAGCTGAAACAACAATCATGGCTTGTTCCTCGATGGTAGTGTTGTGAGTGTTTGGCGAGATGGAGAAGTTAAAATTTTCATCCAGAAGCTGGCAACAAATCTGGTTAGTCTTCTGTTTGATCCATCTTATTTCTGATAGTAACTCACTGAATGAAGTGATATATTCAGTAGTTAAAATTGCCTCTTAACTAAACTCTTTATGCCCTCTGCTTGACTTATTATTCACAAGAAATGAGACTTTATAACAGGTCAAACAAGAATAAATTATTAATTAAATTTACTAATTAAATTCTTGCGCTTTTTACTTAAGTTATTCTTCATAAGGAAGAAGAATTTATAACATGTGGAGTGAAAGAATTTAGTAGAGAATCAATTTAGAGCCTGGAGCAACTAACTCCTGGTAAAACCAAATCTCTACGATATTTCTTTACTTCACAGCGGCAGCTCCCATCAGTTGCTCAATTAAAGTAACGAGAGTTTCGAATACGGACTCTTTCTCATTGGCATTCACAGTTACAATGGGAGGCCGAGAAGGTGGATCTAATAACCCTAAGGCCAAAGCAACGTTTTCTGCATCCCATGCCCCAGGGCAATCCATATGAGTCAGCCCAATAATCATGGGAATTTGTACTCGCTGATTCATGAAAGCCAAAATTCGCCGACCATAACGAAAGTCTTGAGGCCGATTGGCATCTAGTAACAAAATGTAGGCATGTGCTTTCTCAATCAGCATGTCCCACATAAAGTCAAATCGCGATTGACCAGGTGTGCCATACAGATGCATGGCTTGGCCAGGGGCAAAAGTCAAACGGCCAAAGTCAAAAGCGACTGTGGTATTGCGCTTTTGCTCAGCCACTTCATCGGTGGCTCGACGGTCCGTATCGACCACATCAATTTCGCTAATGGTACGGATGAAAGTGGTCTTTCCCGCCCCAACTGTTCCTGTTACAACGATTCGTAAAATTTCCATTAGCTCTTGCTCCGTAAAAAGCCAACCAAGTTTTGCAGAAAGGAGTTGCTCACTTTGGATTTTTCTGCGGTTTCTGTCTTCTTGGGCTCCTCTGGAAACTGCTCGATCGGATCGAGAACTATTGGAGGGCCTTTGACATTCGAACCAGCTGTGATCAGAGGAAGCTCCTCTACTAAGCCAGCTAGCATGAGTCGGAAAGCTGCTTGTTGGACTTTAGCAACGGGTTGATTGAGTTGCTTAGCGATCGCGTTCAGAGAAACTGAACCACTGGCAAATTCCCAAATTTGTGACTCGACAGGATTCAAGCGGAATTGCGGTTTTCCTGGAATGATGCTTTGGATGGCTGAGTTGGCTTCTGGTAGCACGTCAGTCAATGTAGTCCAATCTTTCATGGCTCTCAAACCTGCCAGAGCAACTTCCATTGCTGGCAAACTCAAACCCGTCATTTCAGTGCTAGGTAAAGTAGCTTTACCATCTAAATCAAACCGCCCTGTTTGAATCCCAAATAAGCTCCAAATTTGCTGCATCTGAGCTGAAAAAAGCAAATTTAATTGTTCGGCTTGCAGCGCTCCTTGAGTTTTTAAGGTCAATCCTAAAGGAGTTTCTCCTCCAGCAAGATTACCCAATCTTTCAATCACTCGCTGGCTCAACCATCCTCTCGTTGTAATTTGGGAAATTAAGCCTTGCCCATCTAAACGGTCAGCCGCAGCAATGACTCGTCCCTGCCGAAACCAAATGTATCGACAAACAGGCGCTTGAGAGGTTGGAGCATCGCCGGCGATGAGAAGCGTCAAACGACCCGACTTGCGTCCTTGGTCAATCATTCGGAACAGCTCTGCTAAAGAAAAGTCTGTGAGAGAACTAGCTAAAGTCATGTTGGCAATCCCTGATTTTAGGGTTGATAGGGATGATATCAACCCTACGAATATGTTTAATAGGTAGATGAAGTATTAGTTCTTAGGATTTTCGTCTTTAATTTATACCTGTTGATTTTTTAAGTAGAAGTTTACAGATATAAATTTTTGTTTGTAGACTGTCAACTAGTTTCAAGAATAATGGTCATGACTAAAAAATATAACTTCAAGGACAGTTATAAGGCAAAGTAAAAAGACTTTGCATGCGATATATGGCTTAAAAATATTCCGCCACCTTGTAAGCAAAATTAATCTCGAACAGATTACTGTCTGCCTCCATAGATCACTCTTTACTATTTAGTTGCTTGACTAGTTGATTTCTCAATATCACTCGCTCAGTTTGCCCAAATGAGTTTAATAATTCTCAGCAACCTCAGTTTTCAATCTGTTTGGTATCGACTTTCAGCAAAATGGCTGAGTTTTTAATCATTGAACATATAGCAGTCCTAAATGATTTCTAAAATTGACGGGTTGTGAGAGGTCCAACCCATTTGGGATCGCTATAGATAGTGAAATATATTTTTTAGCGTAGTCTAGTAAAAAAATATACGTTGCTATCAAAGCTCAACAACGCATGCAAATTCTTGAATTTAATTGGTTGCAACTCAATAGCCGTGCTGAGGCAAGTAAGCAACGTGTGATATTAATAACACCAAAATGATGAACTAAGCCTTTTTTGGAGCTTGCGATCGCGAGGCTTTAGCCCGAGTAGAGGTTGAGCGTGTCTTTGATTTAGAGTTGACTTCCGCTGGTGTAACAGTCTCAACAGGGGCAATTGTAGTGGTTGCAGGCGTTTGGCGCAGGTCGGCTGCTTGGGCCAGCAGAGAGTCGGCAAAGGCGATCGCTTCTTGGGCTGAGCGCCCTCCCGCAAGTTGAGCTAGTTCTTCTCGACGCTGGTTGGGGTCTAGAGTCGTGACGCGCACCACCGTCCGGATGGCTTCTAAATCTGCTTCGGAGGTGATCAGGTCAACGGCTGTAGTTTCTGTATTTGTATCTATAGCTGCATCTGTGGCTGTCTTGCCTTTAGATTGACTGCGTTTGCCGTTCTTGGTTGCCACCACAGGCTCAGCGATCGCTTGCTTATCGACATGGAAGTGATAGTCTGCCATCGCCGCCACAATCGGTTGGTGAGTCACACAAAGGACTTGGTGCTGTTGGCTCAGTTGGTATAGTTTCTCGGCAATCGCCTGGGTTACCCGACCGGAAACCCCCACATCGATTTCATCAAAAACGAGTGTGCCAATCAAATCGACTTGCGAGAAACAAGCTTTAATCGCCAGTAGAAAGCGGCTCATCTCCCCACCAGAAGCAGTCTCATTTAATGGCTGTAATGGTTCTCCAGGGTTAGGGCTAAACAAGAAGGTAATTTGATCGGCTCCGTTGGCGGTAGGGGCGATCGGCGCAATTTGCACTTGAAACTGCACCTTTTCCATTGCCAGGGGCTTTAATTCTCGGATTAGGCGGTCTTCTAGCTCACGAGCGGCAACTTGCCGTAATTCAGTCAGCTGGGCACACACTGTTACTAGAGCAGTTCGGCGTTCTTGGTAAGTTTGCTCTAACTCTTCTAGCGATAAACCACCTCCAGTGAGAGCTTCTAGCTCTGACTGCACGCGCTGTTGAAAGGCGATCGCATCGGCTAAGGTAGGGCCATATTTGCGGCAAATTTGTTTCAGTTCAGCGATGCGGTCTTCCACATCCTGCAACCGCTGGGGATCAGTTTCGACGCTTTCCCCATAGGCATTAATTTGCCGCCCCGCTTCCTGAATTTGGGCCAAGGCATCGGTTACTAGGTCTAGAACAGGCTGCAATTCAGGGTCGTAGCGCAGCATATCGTTCAAAATTACTTCGGCATTGCCCAGCAGATCAGCACAGGCAGGCTCCCCAGCATCGTTTTGATAGAGGGCTTGATACGCCTGGTAACTTTGCTGCTGCAATTCCACACTATGGCTGAGTCGCTGGCGTTCTTGCTCCAATTGTTCTAGCTCATCAGCATCGCTCAAGCTGGCAGTACTCAATTCCCGCAGCTGATATTGATATAGGTCTAGTTGTTGTAACCGTTGGCTCTCGGAGTGTCGCCGCTTCTCTAAGGCTTGTGAAGCCTGTTGATAAGCAATAAAGGCACTACTCACCGCTGCTCGTTGTTCTAGGAGCGGTGGCCCCCCAAAACCATCTAGCCACTCGCGCTGATTGGCGGCCTGCCCTAACTGCATGGTTTGGCCTTGGGCTGTAATTTCCACCAAGCGATCGCGAAGAATTTCCATTTGCTGCTTGTTCACCAGCACTCCATTCAGGCGCGATCGGCTGCGCAGGGTGCTCTGGCCTGCCACCATTTCGCGGCTACAAACTAGAGAGGCATCATCTAGGAGGTCAATTTCTTGCTCCGTCAGCCAAGCAGCTAACGACGGGTCCAGAGCAAACGTAGCCTCTACTAAACCACGATCGGCTCCAGTCCGAATGGCCCGACTCGTCACCTTACCACCCAAGGCTGCGTCAATCGCATCTAAAATAATTGATTTGCCAGCACCTGTTTCGCCCGTCAAGACATTCAGACCGGTGCTGAACTCTAACTCCAGGCGATCGATTAGAGCAAAGTTTTCAATCCGAAGAGAAAGCAACATGAGGCAGAATTGACCTTGAAGGAAGAGGAAAAAACTTCGAACTCCTTAGACACTGAAGATACTGCGTCCTAAGCAGCAGGTAAAACCAGGTCTCCTGGTGGAAATCACATCGAATCAAAGGGGGCTACCCATTTAGTTTAGTGTGAGTTGCCGTACCCCTGCTTCCCTTACCCCGAAATGAGAATTGAGCAATTCAATCAAAAGCTAGAGTGAAAATGAACTCAGAGCTATGATGAATTGAGTTGTTACAATACTTAACATCGCTGCTCCCCAATCAGTCCTGAACCCATGAAGAATGTTGAGATATCTTCTACTGCTACGCGAACTGACTTACGCTCAGTTCAGCCAGAGTCTGTTATTCCAGCCGGAATAGTAGTGACAAACTCAACCTCCCCTTCAACCATCACGGCCTCAACCATTACGGTAAAAAGTGAGCCAGTCGCCTTGCCGCCAGAAATGCTAATGCCCGAACCTGTGGCTGAAGCGGAATTTGATCCAGAAGTTGCTGGCTTGCGCTATGACCCAGTGGCGATCGCGGACTACTACCGCTCCAAACCGTTGCAAGTATGGGGTCGTTTGCTCACCATTATTTGGCCATTTCTGACCTTTGGGCTGAGCTTATGGTGGGACAAGCGGACAGGAAAAGCAGCTAAAAATCAACGCCTTCGTGCGATTCGCCTTAGAGAAGTCTTGACAGCATTAGGGCCAGCCTATATCAAGGTGGGGCAAGCTCTCTCCACGCGCCCTGACCTGGTTCCGCCGCTATTTCTTGAAGAACTGACGCAACTCCAGGATCAGCTACCTCCTTTCCCCAACGAGCTGGCTTACCAGTTTATCGAAGAAGAGCTAGGCGATCGCCCAGAAGAGATTTACGCCGAACTAACGCCTCAACCTATTGCGGCAGCATCTTTAGGGCAGGTCTACAAAGGCAGGCTTAAAACTGGGGAACTGGTCGCCGTTAAGGTACAACGGCCTGGATTGGCCCAAAATATTACCCTGGACTTGTATCTACTCAGGGGTCTAGCGGGTTGGGCACAGCGAAACATTAAACAAGTCCGGAGTGACCTCATTGCCATCTTGGATGAATTTGGTAGCCGTGTCTTTGAAGAGATGGACTACATTCACGAAGGGCACAATGCAGAACGCTTTGCTCGGCTTTACGGTCACTTGCAAGATATTTACGTCCCTAAAATTTATTGGGAATATACACAGCGGCGCGTGCTGACGATGGAGTGGATCAACGGCACCAAGCTGACTCAGCCAGAGCAACTCAAAGCTCAAGGCATTGATGCCAGCTACCTGATTGAGGTGGGGGTGCAGTGTTCTTTGCGCCAACTGCTAGAGCATGGTTTTTTCCACGCTGATCCCCACCCAGGCAACTTGCTAGCCACACCCGATGGCAAGCTGGCTTATCTAGACTTCGGCATGATGAGCGAAGTCAAGCCCTACCAGCGCTACGGCCTGATTGAAGCCGTGGTGCATATGGTCAACCGGGACTTTGAGGGTTTGGCTCACGATTATGTGAAGCTGGAATTTCTCACTCCTGAAACTGACCTGACTCCGATCATTCCAGCTCTAGCTAACGTTTTCAGTAACGCCCTCGGCGCGAGTGTAGCAGAGTTAAATTTCAAGAGCATCACCGATGAATTTTCGGCGCTGATGTACGAATACCCCTTCCGAGTGCCAGCTTACTACGCACTGATCATCCGATCGCTCGTTACTCTAGAAGGCATTGCGATCAACGTAGATCCTAACTTCAAGGTTCTCAGCAAAGCTTATCCTTATGTTTCCAAGCGCTTGCTGACCGATCCAGCACCGGAATTGCGGAATTCTCTGCGTGATCTGCTCTTCAAAGATGGCAGTTTCCGTTGGAATCGTTTAGAGAACTTGCTCAAGAATGCTCGCGACAGCCAAGACTATGACTTAAATCAAGTCATGACTCAGGCAGTAGATTTTCTCTTTTCCGAGCGAGGCGTGTTTATTCGCAATAGGTTAGTCGATGAAATTATTAAAGGGGTAGATGCACTGGGTCGCAATGCCTTTCACAACCTCAGCTATATGGTGCGCGAAAGGGTAGGCTTAGCAGTAAACCAGCAAGGCGCTGCTCCTGCTGACGAGCAACAGAGTTTGGACCATATCAAACGAATTTGGGGCATCTTGCGCGAAACCAAAGGTTTTGATGCGGCTCAACTGTTACCCTTAATTCCTCGGCTATTAGCTAAGCCAGAGACACAGCACATGGGACAGCAGATCGCCAGTGGTTTAGCGCAACGTGTGGCAGCTCGCTTCATTCGCGAAGTGTTACTCAAAGATGAGGCTGCTCCTGTGGCTCCCAGCTCTGCAACGAATGGCTTCTCAAGGCAAGCTAACGGTAACTCATCTCCTCATCTGACTCTACCCGCCGCTGTTAGCCGATAAATTAACCGAATTAAAGCGATCGCCTAACTCCAGAAAGTAAGAGTTAGGCGATCGCTTTAATTTTGAGGGCCTTTAGTAGAGAGCTATTTTTAGGATCTTCTTGGTAACTCTGCTACATCTGCCTATGTACAGATGTAGCCGTCACAGAGGAATCTATTAGGGCTTCTATGGCTCACACAATTACTGGTTGTCAGGGTATAGATTGGGACTGATTCCTAAAGCCTTACGACTGCGCTTTAACTGTTTCCACAGAGTTTTAACTTGCTTATAGGCCTGCTCAGGAGGAAGTTTGCCACCTGTCTCTAGAGCGGAAATATAGGCAACTTTCTGGGAGAACTCTTGCAGGTTGGCATTAAAAGCTAATGTTTCAGGTGTAAAAGTACCGTAGTAACGGCTCCTAGGATAAAAAAAGTTGTCTTTAGCTGCGTTATTACAATTTGCCATAGCCACCCTTTAGTGATGTAGCGACACTAAGTTCTATTGTTAAATATTTCTTAATCTCAAATTAACTTAAACTTGGGTGGCGAAAATTCTTCCTTGAGAAGGACTTTTCGCTCTGTAAGATTAGCTACAATTTTTCGCTTTTCTATGACTCGTCCTGTAGAGAAACTTTTAACTGCTGCGCTAATGCTTCTAGCTCTTGTTTCTCGCGCTTCAAGTTTTCTTCGAGTTCCTGAATCTGCTCACGTCGCGCTTCTACTTCTAGCGTGCGTCGGCCTAATTCCTGGCTTTGTAAAGTCAAAGACTGTCGCCATTGCTCAGCCCGTTCTGCTTCTTGCTGCAAAAGAGCAGGAGTCAGGCCTGCAATCAAATATTTCTGAACTAACTCAAGGACCCACTCTGTAGCGTCTTGGACGCTGGTCACTTGACGATCTTCTGCCACTTCAGCTAGAACTAATGTTCCTTCACCAAAAGCATGGGCTTCAGCAGATAAAACCACATCTTCTTTAGCCGCTAAGACCCAGGTTGTTTCAGATTTTTGATGGGCGAGCAACTGCAACTCAGCCTTTCCTAAAAATCCTTTTTTTTGCACTTGGGCTAAATGCAGCATCGCAACTCAAGCTAAACATAAGCATATTCTTGAGAGACAGTATATCTCGTTTTACGAAGATGTCCTCAAGCGCAATCTTCAAGCCCAATTCTCAAGCCTAGTCGCGAAGGGCGATCGCTCAGAATTACTCAACCTGGCAGGAGCGATCGCTGAGACGATGGCTCTAGCTTTATTCTTCAATGGAAGTCACCGCATAAGTTTCAACATCGGTGGCTCCATGAATTCTGGCAGCAATCTCCACTAGCCTTTGCAGTAAGCTTTGGGAAACCCGCCCTTTGAGCACAACCACTCTGCCGCGCTGGGATACAGAGAGCGCCTGAATCTGCTCAGAGCTGAAGGCTTGTTGAAACGCTAACTGGACTCGCTTAGCTAGACCGCTATGGTCGTACTCACCATTTAAGCCAACTCGCTCTGGAGGAATTGTCTGAAGTAAGCAGGTCTGAATGGTCACGGTGCCAAAAGCTTGGCTACGGCTTGAGGTAGCAGCTTTTTCTAGCTTAAGTTCTAAGGTCGTTGGTGATGAACCCATAAGTTCTACATCTTTTGGAGCTTGATCAGAATGTTAGTTGATTAAAGAATTATTTAACAAGATTAACCATCCATCTTACGACAGTTGTTGGTTTGTGAAACTTTGTTAATGCCGCTACAGGGCATAGGTGGCAGATGATGAGCTGCCTAAAAAACAGTGCCTTTCAAAAAAGTTGGTATTAAGAATTACATTTTTTACAAAAGTGGCAGGGTAGCCTCGAATATCACTCTCTACAAGAGCTAGGACTATTATTCGCTTGTGAGCATGAGGGCTTTAGTCTGAGATACTAGCGAATTGTAGCTTTTTTGACACTGAACTCTTAGCTACAGAGGCTGGAGCATACCCATGCAAACAATTAACTCTCCACGGTGGTTTGTCCGCAGAGATATTGATGGCTTTTTTGGCCTAGCTCTCGATAATTTCATTCAAATTTTGGTGATTGTGAGCCTGTGCCAGGGAGTCTTAAATTTTCCAGGCACAATTTTGTATGGCCGCATTCTACCTGGTGTGGCGCTTAGCTTAATTGTTGGTAACTTTTACTATGCTTGGCTGGCGTACCGACAAGGCCAGCGGGAGCAACGGGATGACATTACTGCTTTGCCTTACGGCATCAACACCGTTAGTCTCTTTGCTTATGTATTTCTGGTGATGCTGCCCGTTAAACTAGCCGCGATCGCTCAAGGTGTGTCTCCAGAGCAGGCAGCAGAACTAGCTTGGCAGGCAGGTTTAGTCGCCTGTCTAGGCTCCGGTTTAATCGAACTAGCAGGTGCTTGGATTGGGGAAGGTTTGCGCCGACTGGCACCGAGAGCCGCTTTGCTCTCAACCTTAGGTGGCATTGCTGTAACCTTCATCGCAATGGACTTTTTGTTTCGCACGTTTGCTAGTCCAATTGTGGGGTTAGTGCCGCTGGGTGTAATTCTTCTGACTTATTTTGGGCAAGTGCGCTTTGCAATTCCAGGGGGGTTGTTAGCGGTGCTACTGGGGATAGGGCTAGCTTGGGGCACAGGATTGGTCAGCTGGGATGCGACTCGCTTCGCGACTGCTCTAGAACCCATTGGCGTTTACTTACCAAGATTTTGGTTAGGCGAGTTATGGCAAGGGCGATCGGTCTTGCTCGATTACTTAAGCGTGATTTTGCCGATGGGCCTGTTTAACTTAATTGGCAGCATTCAGAATTTGGAAAGTGCAGAAGCCGCTGGGGATTCTTACCCATCTGCTCCTTGTTTGGCGGTTAATGGCATTGGCACGATTGTGGCAGCGGTGTGCGGGTCTTGTTTTCCTACAACGATTTACATTGGGCATCCTGGTTGGAAAGCGCTGGGGGCACGAGTTGGTTATTCGACGCTTAATGGCGTTGTGATGGCGTTGTTGTGTTTGAGCGGAACGGTCGGCTTGCTGGCTTACTTTGTGCCCATTGAAGCGGGAATGGCGATCGTGCTGTGGATTGCGATTGTGATTGTGGCCCAAAGCTTCACAGCTACACCGCTGCGCCATGCTCCTGCTGTGGTTGTGGGGTTGCTTCCTGCGATCGCGGCTTGGGGAGTACTGGTTGCCAAGAATGCTCTGCGAGCTGCGGGTCTGGGCACTCCCGCTCAGCCATTTACACCTGAGCTGATTAAATCCTTCCAAGGCAGTGGCATGTTTATTGATGGAGCCTTTGCCTTAGAGCAAGGATTTATCTTTTCTGCCATGCTTCTTGCAGGAATCACCGTCTATATTATTGAGCGCAAGTTTAAGCAGGCCGCACTGTGGTCGTTAGCGGCAGCCGTACTTTCTTGGATAGGGTTAATGCACAGCTATAACTGGGCGATCGCGGATACAGTCATCCACTTGGGTTGGGGCGCTGGAGGAGATTGGGCCGTGGGTTACTGTTTGCTAGCAATTCTATTTTTCTATGCAGCACGGCAAACCCGGAAGGCCAAGAGCGAAAGTCCAGAGCCCCTACTCAACGAAATCTCTGGTCCTCAGGAGTACTCGCAAGACTAAGCTTACAGTTTGAAAACATCAGCCAAAACGCCTTTCAAATCTCGTTTCCGGGTTTCCGAAGGCGCATCATAAACCACCATCAGCGAGGGAGAGTCACTAATACAGGTAAACAGGGTCATACCTTCGGCGCGATCGCACCCAATACCGTAGGGAATATCGAATAAAAGTTCTAGCTCTCCCTCCGCTTGCTCACACAGACTGTTTTCATCCAAATCTAGAGCTTTGGTTAGCCGAAACACTCGAATGGAGCCGTCGAGTACCATCGTCGGGCCAGCCAAAATCAACAGATCTTTGCCTTGAAAATGGAGATCTCGAATGCCTAACCCACCTAAATCAAAAAAGTGTTTTTTGTAGAGTTGTCCTTCTTTACCAATGGGTTTTAGGGATAGAGTTTCGGGATTTTTCTGCTCCACGGCAAGTTCTAAAATGATTGCCCAACCTCGTAACACGGGTCCCCGTAACCCGACGAAAATGCGATCGCCATAAACTGCTAACCCTTCAACATCAAAACCATTATCTTTTCCTGGCAATAGTAGAGGCTGGTCCTGAGCTTGGGTATAGGTGGAGAGAAACGGACCCAAGTGAGGGTCAGATTTGAGGGCATCAATCAAGACATTGCCGCCCGCTGTGAGTTCTAAGATCGCAGCAGTTAACTGTTGGGCGGGGTCTTGGGAGTGGGGACAGGACTTAACCAAATCTCCGTTGCAGAGTGGGATTCGGGCCAGAATGTAGCGGTTGGGGTCAAATTCGACTTCGGTTAAGCGTTGCAGATTTTCTTCATCAGTTTTTTCGTCTTTGACTTTCTTTCGTTTGGTACCGTGGGAGCCAACGACCCAAAGATATTCATCGGCATAATCCATGCCCTCAACATCTACTTCAACCTTTTTGCGATCGGGTAGATTGATCAGATCAGCAAGGGCGAATTGCTTGTCGTGTCTGTAAATATAAGGCTCTGCAAAGGACAAGCGATCGATTGTGGCGGCTTCATCAGAGGCAACCCACAGGTGCCCATCTTTTGTATGGATCACCGCTGAGAGGTCTTCACAAACTGTCTGAAACTCAGAGCTAAACTGCAAAACAATTCGACTCAACAAAAAACCGTTCGTCATCGTTTTGCTCCTTCGGCACACTAGCCTTTGTTCCAAGCTAGCTCACTTTTAGCGATGTTCAGGCGATCGCGTTTTTAGTGGATTTTAGCGATCAATCTCAAGCAATTTATCGAGCTGACTGGCGGGAATCGGAATGAAACCTAACCCCCAGCCCCTTCCGTGCTGTAGCTTGCTTCCCCAAAGGGGTGGGAAGGGGAGAAATATTCAAAGCCCCTCTCCTTGTAGGAGAGGGGTTTGGGGAGAGGTTAACTTACTTGAGACAATCGAGCTTTGAGGATCTCGGCTTGTTTCTCGGCTTCGGCTAGTGCATCCCGCGCACTTTGGACAACATCGGCAGGAGCTTTATCCACAAATTTAGAGTTGCTGAGACGACCAGATAGTGCGGCGATCTCGGCTTCTACTTTCTTTAGGTCTTTCTCCAGCTTGGCCTTCAATGCAGCCACATCTACTACACCTGCAAGCAGCACCAGAACTTGCACAGTTCCAACCACACCTGCGATCGCCTCAGGAGCTGATTCCAGTTTCTCCACAATGCTAAGGGTTTCTACTTTGGCGAGGTTTTGGATGTAGGCTTGACCCCCATCAAGGATTTGGCGTTCGCGATCGCTCTCACTTTGCAGAATAGTCTGCACCTTTGCTCCTGGCTTGACATCGGCTTCTGCTCGCAAATTACGGATGGTGCGAATGGTGCCGATCAACAGATCAAACTGGTGCTCTAGTTCAGCATCAATCTGGTTGGTGTCAACTTCTGGATACGCTTGCACCGCCAAGTACTGGTCTTCACCTGCTTGAGTCAGGGTGTGCCAGATCTCCTCAGTGATGTGCGGCATAAAAGGATGGAACAGTTTGAGGATGCCTTCCAACACATAAGCTAAGGTTTGCTGAGCCGCTTTGCGGGAGGTCGCATTCTCTCCTTGCAAGCGAGGCTTCACCAATTCGATGTACCAGTCACAGAAGTCGCCCCAGGTGAACTCATACAAGCCCTTGGCTGCTTCGCCTAACCCGAAGTTATCGATGTCATTACGGGTTTGCTGCACGACTTGATAGAAGCGAGAGAGAATCCAGCGATCGCTCAATTCCAAATTCTCAGCCGGAACTCCTAACTGTTGCGGGGTTTGACCTTCCAGGTTCATCATCACGAACCGGGAGGCATTCCACAGCTTATTGGTGAAGTTGCGAGACGCTTCTACCGAGGCGGATTCATCGGTTTTGCGGTTGTACTCCAAACGGATATCTTGGCCTGCACCTACGACCTCCCTAATTAACGTGTAACGTAGGGCATCGGTGCCGTATTTGTTAATTAGCAACAGGGGGTCGATGCCGTTGTTGGCTGACTTCGACATCTTCTTATTGTTTTCATCCCGCACCAAACCGTGGATGTAAACGGTCTCAAACGGCATTTGTCCGGTGAAGTGTCCAGCCATCATCGTCATCCGGGCCACCCAGAAGAAGATAATGTCGAACCCAGTCACCAACGTGGTGGTGGGATAGTAGCGTTGCAAATCTGCGGTCTGTTCGGGCCAACCCAATGTGGAGAACGGCCACAGACCCGACGAGAACCAAGTATCTAGCACATCCGGATCTTGTGCTAGTTGGACATCCGCGCCAAATTTCGCGATCGCCTTTTCTCTCGCTTCTGCTTCGCTATGGGCAACCACAAAGGGCGTGTTGTCCATAATCTCGCCATTGGTTTCACTCACTGCGTACCAAGCAGGGATTTGATGCCCCCACCAAAGTTGCCGTGAGATACACCAGTCGCGCAAGCTCACCAACCAATCGCGATACACTTTCGTCCAGCGATCGGGTACAAAGACTGGCTCTTGCTTTTGGTCAAGAAACTCCAGCGCCCGCTCAGACATCGGCTTGATTTTGATGAACCACTGAGTTGAGAGCAACGGCTCTACCGGAACTTTGCCGCGATCGCTGTAGGGGACGGAGTGCTTGTAGTCCTCAATCTTGACAAGCACCTCTAATTCTTCTAGACGCGCGACCACATTCTTACGAGCCACGAAGCGATCCTGACCTTGGAATGGCCCCGTATTCTCATTCATCGAGCCATCTTTATTCATGATGTTGATGAAAGGCAGGTTGTGCCGCTTGCCCATCTCAAAGTCGTTGGGGTCGTGGGCAGGAGTAACTTTGACGCAACCTGTCCCAAAGCTGGCATCAACGTACTCATCGCCAATGATCGGAATTTCTCGATTCATGATCGGCAGGGTGAGGGTTTTGCCAATCAGATGCTTGTAGCGATCGTCATTGGGATTCACCGCCACCGCTGTATCACCCAGCATTGTCTCTGGACGAGTTGTTGCCACTTCCACATAACCAGAACCGTCGGAGAGCGGATAGCGGAAGTGCCACAGATGTCCATTAACTTCTTGGGGTTCTACTTCCAAGTCAGACACCGCTGACTGAGTAGCAGGGCACCAGTTGACCAAATACTGACCGCGATAAATTAGCCCTTCTTCGTAAAGCTGCACGAAAGCAGTTAGTACTGCACGAGACAGCCCTTCGTCCATTGTGAAGCGTTCCCGTGACCAATCGACCGAAACTCCCAAGCGCCGCAACTGGTTAACGATCGTGCCGCCAGACTCAGCTTTCCACTGCCAGGCCCGCTCTAGAAACTGCTCACGGCCTAGGTCGTAGCGAGTTTTACCTTCTGCCTTGAGCTGCCTGTCTAGAATCGTCTGCACGGCAATACTGGCGTGGTCAGTTCCAGGCAACCAGAGCGTATTGCGGCCTAACATGCGGTGATAGCGCACTAAAGTATCAATCAGGGAACTCTCGAAGGCGTGCCCCATGTGCAAGCTACCCGTGACGTTGGGTGGCGGAATCACCACGCAGTAAGGCTCTCCACCATGATTGGGGTCAGCCTTAAAGACTTGGTTTTGCTCCCAAGCTGTTTGCCACTTAGATTCAGTTGTGGAGGGGTCGTACTGGCTGGCGAGGGTCGGGATAGTTGCAGTCATGAAGGGCAGACTAAATAAATTAATCAGAACAGATGCTTAACACTACTAAATTCTGCCATGATGCACCGCCAAGCCGCTAAGACAATGTATGGCGATCGCTCAAACAAATGGTACTTTCACTTCATAACTGACTGTTCCCAACCAAGGCACCTTGGGCAATTGATAAGGTTTGAATTTAAGGGGTTCTAGTCCAGATTTCTTGACTAGATACGTCAGAAAGTGCAGTGACCCTTGCAATAACTCAGTTGCGTTTGGGTGCTGAAAATCTTCGCGTTGTATTTGTGGGTCCAACTTCAATAAATTTTTGACCGATTTAAACAAACCCGAATCAGGTGACAGGCGAATATAAGTTGAGATCGCACGGCGGATTTCTGCTTCCACTTCTGCCGGATTTTGCAGTTGATTGTTGGTGATCGCTCCCTTAAACCGTTCTCGCAGATACCATCTAACGTTCTCGGCATAAGGTTGAGCATCATACTGAGCGATCGCTTGAGAAATTAAAGCTTGTTTACCAGAATTCAGCATCACTCCAACCATATAAGCCGCAATATTCGCTGCGTAGTCTGAATCTGAGGCATAGCGATTCAGAGCCTCCAAGACTGTAGGAATTTTGGGGTTGCTGCCCTGGGCATGAAAGGTGGCGATCGCAGAACCAATGTCGCCCGCCCAAGAGGTATGGTCTGCCGTCCAACTGGTTAAATCGGACCAACGCACTCCCGGTTGATTCATTTGATCCGAAAGTGCCGCCACAAAATGCCCAAAGTCCGTTTTCTCGCCACTGAGCAGTAGTTCTTGATTCAGCTTGCCCTTAAACTCACCTTCCACATAGGGCTGTTTATAGCCTGTGGCTGTACTCCACATCGGCGTGGTGTAGCTAGGCTTGGTGTAACCGCGCAGTTTGTTAGCAATCTCATAGACAGACTGGTCTGCATTGGCTCGCTCAATCTTTTCGATAAATTGTAATGCTGCTGTTAACTCAGGAGTCATTTCTTTTCCATCCTGGGAATTTTAGAAACGCGATCGCCCACAACCAGGAGAAACACTGACAACCTCAGGAATTCCTCATTCCGTAAACTTGCACGCAAATCTTGTAGCTTTTTCTCACTTAGTCCGATGGGACACTGGCATGAAATTGAAGCCTAGCTTATTACAACTAATTACTCTCTTGATGATGTCGTCCTTGATGGCATCATTCTTAGCCGCTTGCACGACGAATCCTAGCACCACCAATCTCAACTGCAATGACCCTGCCGTGAGGCAAGCTAACCGCGAATGCACCAACTCTTCAGGAAGTAGTAGCCGAACCTATGTCGGCGGTGGCTCGGGAGTTTATACTTCCGGTTCTGGTAGCACCTTACGGCAAGTGCCTGCCACCACTGGCAGCAAAGGCTCAAGTGTCGGCACCAGTAGCCAATCTAGTTCCAGCAGTGGCCGAGGTGGATTTGGTAGCTTTGGCCGTTGGGGCGGTATGGGCTAGGCAGCTATGAATAGCAAGATTTTCGACAGCCCAGAACGCGATTACTTGTTTAAGTCGATGCGGCTCAATTGGTATAACCTGTGCCCGATTGATGGCGAAACAGGTTTGCCGATCGCCTCTGAGCAAGTGCCTTACGCGCTCTACCACTGCCACCCAGTTTCACCTGACTTCGTGCGGGAGATGCAACAAGCCTCGGAAGCCGTGGGTCGAGTATTCATGAAAATGTGGTCCGTGATTCGGCAGTTGGATGGTGACACATTGCTCGACTATGGCTTCCCAGTCGAAACCATTCGCTTAGTCAAGTACGATCCGCTGCCTCCCCTCTGCATGCGGCTGGACTGGTGCTGGAACCCCGCTGTTAGCCTGAAAAAAGTCGTCGAAACTAATCCACAAACTCCCAGCTTTTGGTTTGAATGTACCGAAGGCAATGGCCATGTCGCCCAGCATTTTGGCTTGCAAGACCCCGTTCCCGGTGCCCAAAATTTGCTTCGTGCCAGCTTAAATCAACACCTCAAGCGAGCCGCAGCTTATCTCAAGAAACCCCTCTCAGATTGTCATGTTGCTTTTACCGCTCTCAACAACCCTGAAGATGTCGGCACTATGCAATGGCTGAGCCAGCATTATTCTGGTAAGAGCACTGTGTTTCCGTTGGAGTTTCTGCGAATTCAAAACGGCGATCGCCTCTTCCACGAACGGACTGGAGAGCGCGTTGACATTCTGTTTATGTGGTATCCGGTCGAGTGGGCGATTCACGATACCGACGAAGCAGGAGAGCGCCTCTGGCCTGCCTTGGAGCAGCTAATTCTGGAGCGCAAAGTCGTGATTGTAAACTTTGCTTCAGCGTTTCTGCTGCAACCCAAAAGTGTTTTTGCCCTGGTAAACGATTTAGGATCAGAATTCTTTGACGATCGCGACGCTGCCGCTGTAATCGACTATTTCCCCAAAACTTCCTTAACCACTGAGTCGCTGGGCAGCAACTACTTTGCTAAGCCAATTTTGGGCCGCCAAGGGGAAGGGGGATTTGCCGTTGAAGCAGGGGCGATCGCCAACCGCAGCCACAACAACGACCCTTGGTACACCGAGCAGCCCTACGTCTACCAAGAACTCCTAGAGTTTCCCCAACTAACTATTGCTGACGAGTTAATGACTGCCGTTTGGGGCGCGTGGCTCTACAACGATGGCCGCGATCGCCTCGTGGCTGGAGGCCTGGGGATGCGGGTTTCAGAAGGCGAGATTACAGACGACTATTCTTACTGGTGCCCGATCGGTTGTTAAGGCCATAAAAAATTCCGCAGGAGGCTCAACCAATAACCCCTGCGGAACTGTCTGGAACACAAACTTGCTGTCACGAGTTTAATCGATAAAACCCATTGAGTCTTCCTCTCCTTCATATTGGCTCACCATAATGGGGCGATGGTTGGGGAGGGAATCTAACGCTGAAATTTCCAATTTGCTAACTGCAATCGGTCGGTGATTGGGGAGAGAGTCGGAGTCGGCAACCTCTAAGGTGCTAGCAAAAATGGGGCGATCTTGATGGAGTCCGCCAAACTCTACAATTTGCAGGTCACTTTCAAAAATCGGACGGCCACCTGGCAAAGAACCTACATGGGCCACTCTTAGAGTGCTGGGCCCAATGGGGCGGTTATTGGGCAAAGGGCTAGGATGATAGGTTTGCAGCGCCAATCCTGAGGTTTTAGCCTTAGTCACACTACCCGTTTTTTTCTTGTCAGCAAGTTCCAAAGTTGCTGGTTGATCACTCTTAGCTTTGCTCTTGCTAGCGCTGGAAGTCTCTGTTGTGCTCATAGCCGACACCTTATCTGACCTAATTAACTGAATTTTTTATTCCCTACCAAGCTAGCGATCGCGTTGATCCTTATACCCCTGATCTACCTGCGATCCCACGCTTCGCTGATTGTATTGTAGGGGAAGATCAGCCCCAACTCTAAGCAAGACTGCTCAGTCCCTGTGATGACCCTAATTAGCTTTCTTGATGGCTCTAGCTTCAGAAGAGGCGATCGTCCTTCACCTCACTCCTAACTAGACTACCTGACTAAATCATTTATACTTTTCTAGTTTTTCTTCTCTGATCAGACCAATTTTATGGATGCTTACGCCATCATCAAGCAAACTCAACGGCAGCGGGTAAGCGATGGAGCGAGCGCACCGATTCTCAGCGATTGTCATGCTGCCAAACAGTTGGTCTTAGTCTGGCCGCAACTGGGAGACTTTGACAGTTTGGAATATGCCTGGTGGCTGCAACGAGAAGCAGAACAGCTCCAAGCTCAGAACATCACAATTCGAGCCGTGGGAATTGGCGATCGCGCTTCTGGTCAGAAATTTTGCGACTTCACAGGTTTTCCCGCTGACTGCTTATTTGTAGATCCCACCGCAGAACTGCACCGCCAACTCAACCTCTACTCGGGTCTCTCGCTCAAAGTACCTAGTCTCTCCTCGGCTCAGAATGCCTGGATGAACTTGATGCTGATGTGCGCCGGGATTGGTAGCCCTGGGACATTGGCCGAAGTGTTTCGGGGTTATCGGGGCGATCGCCAGGCCCCACAACTCATTACCGATGAGGAAGTGGTGCAAGCTAAACCACTCCCTCCTTTCAAAGGTTCATTCTTTAAACTGGCAGGCGGTACAGGATTTCAACGCCCCTTCGAGCTGGCTACCCTGCGCCTGCGAAATATGACAGAAGTGCTGAGCCACTGGAAAACTTATGTGCCAGATGCCGCTTATATGACGCAGCGAGGAGGTACTTTTCTCTTTGATGCTCAGGGGGAATTGCTCTACGAACATCGCGATCGTGGCATCCTTGGCTTTGCAGAAGATATGAGTAACCCGCTATCGTTTCTGGGCGATGGCTCTTGCCTCAATGTAGGTTCTTAGGCAGGGCATTTCTCACATGCGGGTAAGAGCTGCTATTTTGGTCAGCTTATCTTTTTCTAGCCCCTCTAGCTCCTTGAGATGCAACCAACCCTCCTTAACCAACTGAGCAAACACAAAGATCAGCACTGAATATTTATAGTCGTACTTGCCATCGAGCTGGTGTCTTCTTGCACTTAGGAAATCATGTAACAGCCAAGTATCATCCAATTTTGTAATCGTGCTAGCTCTCTCACGAACTTCTGTTATCAAAGCATTAATTTCTCGTTCGTAGGCTCTTTCAAAAGCTTCCTGAGCTACTTCTTTCTCTACTTGAGACCACTCAACGTCACTCATTTGCACTATTTCTAATATCATCTGGTCAAGACAAAGCTGAGCGCCCTTTAGGAGAGCGCTCACAATCGTTCAGAGCTTATCTACAGGGTCACTTCTTTAGCGAATCAAGTTCAGCAATTCTTTAGGAGAAGCCAACAGATCAATTGCGACAAAGAAAATCTTGCCTTTAGGATTGATCAAGAATCGCCAAGCCATATTCATGCCCACAGCGGCACCAAACCAAGGAGTTTGGACTTTGCCAGTGACTTTTACTTGGGTGTAACCGTCTTCTGCGGGTTCAGAAACGCCTCGCTCTGGAATCAGATTCAGATTTTGACATTCTTCGTTGAAGAATTGCAGGATGCCATCTCTGCCAACGATGGGTCTCTGAAAAGGAGGCTGAAGGGCACCATCGGGTGCGAACAACTCAATCAAAGCGCCAAAGTCGTTGGCATTCAAATTGTTCATGTAGCTCAGCACCGTCGGGTTATCAATCCCTTCAATAGTGACTCGAGTACGCTGTGAGATCTCTTTGGGAGTAACAACAGGTTCAGTAACTTTGGTGTAGTCACCCAACTTACCTGGGTCAAACCCCATATCAACTACAGAATTGCGTAGGACTGTAATTTGTTGGCCCTGATCTAGTTCTCTAACCGCTTGCAGTACTGCTGAGGCGTTGGCGGAAAGTTGATAGCCTGCTGGAATGGGAGCCACAATTCCCTCATCCATCCATTGCCCAAGCTTGTACCAGAAGCCTAGCTTGATGTTTGCAGACCAAGCAGCGTAGGTGCGACAAATTGGGGTGTCAGCATGGTTTGCCAGGTCACACATGACTTGCGTTTGCTCAGCAAAAGTCATTTTTCGAATTTGCTCTAGAGTTGCTTCTGCAAACTGCATACTGGCAGCGCCAGGAGCGGCAACGGTAATGGTCTGGCCCATCTCCAGATAAGCGAACCAAGTCCATGCTAGTTGGTCTTCGGCGTTGAGTTGTTTGAATCTAGCGATCGTAGCTGGTACTGCATCAGCAAATAGAGTTTGAGGAAAAATTCCGCGAGCTGAGTCAATCGTAATCGGCATAGTACGGGCCTAACCTTGATGAGATTTACAACTGACAAAGAGATGCACTCCAGAGCGTTTCACGCTGAAGCTTCAGCAATCTGTTAAGAGAATAACACTAAATTTCACAAAACTTAACAAACGTTTACGTAAAGTCGCGGGTTTGCCTCGATCTTGCGAAAGCAGCACCTAATGGGTTTACTCAGGTTTGCGGAGAGGCGCTCGCAAATTAGTGCGAATCAATTAGGATTGCCAATCACCCCTCACAAAAATTCAAGCGAACTGTCAGCCAGTGCTATTGAAATTGCTGGATCATCCACTAATGGGCCTAGCACGGCGATCGCGTCCTGGCGATAGAGTTGAACAAGACTCTCTGTGGCAGCTGTCTTGACTTCAGCAGACTCATGCTTACACAGCCCCAGCAACATGCGTTTCGTCTTTTCGTGTCTAAAATGTGCAAGCGTGCGAGCCAGCACTTCCTGAAGTTCGGTGTCCTCAATAGTCAGAAGATGCTCAAGAAAGGAAGGGTCGGCAGTTCGGCGCTTATTGCACAGCGCCCATAAGCAGTCCAACAAAACATCTATCTGACTAGACTCTGCAATCCTAGCCTTAAGTATTTCGTAGGGAACTGGGATAGACGGAGAATCATATTTCTCACGAATCTTTCTTGACCCATAGGAGCCGTAGTCTAAACATGCTGGACATCCGCATGGTGGCTTTCTATGAGCGTGGGGCTGATAACGCCAACCGATTTTTTGAGGTAAATGACGAATCTTGGTGATTTCTGCCGCATCGATCTTTCTCTCGATGAACATCTCATAACCCAATGGATCTGCAAGTGCAGAAAAGTCACGGATGGCTTGCCCTAAGGGTAGACGTTGGTGTTTTGAGCTGTACTTCCCTGCCCAAACAAGCTCATCTGATGGCAAGCAAAAGTAAACACCAACCAATACCCGTGCACCCCTACGCCGAAGTTCCCGTAACCACTGATGCGATATAAAGTGATCCTGTACAACAGGCATGAAATAGATGACGCTACGATATTTTCCTAGCGCAATGCCAGACTCTTTGATTCGGGCACTATTTTTTTCGTCTGTGATGTGGACAAGCGTGGGCATTGTCTTAGCCAACTAGCTTATTAATTCAACAGCGGCTCTACCATCTAATCCTGAAAAATTAGTCATTATCCATGCCTACCTATGCAGCCACTTCAATCTCATTGTTTACGACATCAACGTGTAAGACTGCTGAAGTTTTCAACTGAGTTCTGCTGGGGAATGGGTGAGGCGATCGCGGTATCTCGGCTTCGCAGCCAATATGAGCAACCTGCTGTCATTTTTAGGAAACAGGAAATAGATTTTTAATCTAATAACCAAGCGAACAAATCTTTTACAGTCAGATTGAGCCCTGCTGCAAAACTAGGCATAGGAAGCAGGATGTCTCTCTCGTCAAAGACCTGAATTCGCTGTTCGGGAAGGTAGACAAATACTGTCTGCTCGTCGGGGTCAATCAACCAACCCATCTGAGCACCATGCTTTAGGCAATGCAAAATGTTTTTGGTAACTCTGGTTTGGCTCTGATCAGGAGACAGGATTTCGATTGTCCAATCGGGTGCGATCGCACCCGATTGGCAACTGTGCCATCTTGATCACGGGGAATTCTCACCCACTCAAACACAGACACGTCGGGCACAATTGAGCGATCGCCAAACGTACAGCGCAACTCGGGGAAGGCGCGACCGACTCGCTGGCGTTTAATCACTGCATTGATCGCAGGTACAAGCTCACCTTGAATCGAACTATGTTTTCCCTGAGGCATGGGTTTTTGAATAATCTGACCCTCGATATACTCACTAGCAGGTTTAGTTTCAGGCTGTTGCAGAAACTCCTCTAGGGTCAAAGGCTTGGATAATGCTCGTACCATTGAGATTGCCTCCCAGACTACCCAATTGGCGCTAACTTCTATTCTAGGTAGAAACCCGTGCAGCAAAGCAATCTTGCTTTAGGAGCGATCGCCAATTAGTCATTGTCGCTAGAGGCGATCGCGGCGTTATCGAATTTGAAGCTGATATAAACAACTCACTGTCGTTATCTATCAGATAAATATTGCTAAATGCAGGCTAACTCCCCTGTTAACAGCTGCCAGTAACATTTGCAGATCCAACAGGATCTTCTGTTAGTCAACTCCAAAAAATATTAGGAGGCTCTCGCACTGACGGCATCCCAAATTTCGAGGTCTAACCCCCCTTATTTACTCTCTTACCAACAATCCCCTGTGTTACAGAAATCATACTTCACTAAATTTCATTCATTAGATTTCCCAAATATTCTGATAGCAATGCTTAGCAAGGTTTTCTGTCCTCTTGTCTATTGTATTAGAGTTCCACGGGGCTAAATACTCTGCTGAAAACTCCCGTGGTAGGGAATATTGTGATTCTTGGTAAATAGATAATTTATCGACAACCAATCTATCTTTAGCTTTTTCGTTAAGCTCTTGACTTAAGGGCAAAAGGTTGCCAATTCTTCCAATAATTTCCTTGTCATTATTAGACTGACAGAGAATATGCTCAAGGCTAATGTTTTCTGGCGCCAGTTCATTTGTTGCTAATTTACTTCGTTCAATTTTATTGAATATGTACTGTATTAGTTTCTTGTCACGCGTGTATCCATTGTAAAACTTTAGTTCTTTAAATTTATCTATAAATGTTGTTTCATCAGGTATTCTTGTTGTGAGGCTATCTTTAAGTACATTGAGTATCTCTTTTGCTCTTCGCTTATCTGAAGCGTTTTGAAGATCTCTTGCTGCACGAGAATAACTCCCCTCAATACCAGAAGGTCTTAGGGAACATACTGCATTAAACATAAAATGAAACCGTTCAAGAAATAGCATAATTTCTTTTTGGTCATCAGGTTTGACAATCCTCCTTTCTCTGGCTTTAAATAAGCTCAGTAGAAATGGCCTTTGCTGAGTAATATTGAATATTTTGAATGCGCTTAGAGCATTGTATATAGGCTTCTCCTCTTGCTGCTTGAAGTCCTCTTGAATGGGAGAGGCGATTTTTACATATGTTCTGGCATCTGAATAAAGCTCCTTTATGAATTCTTTTGCATTAATTTTATTTTCCATCCAAAGCTTCTTAAAGCTTTTATAAATATTTTCCTCACCCACATAAGAATATTTTGATATCCACCAGTGACGAACAAATGTTTCTAGACTGCCTACGCTATCTCTAGATGATATAACCAATCTAATATTTTTCCAGGTTGTTTTCGCATCATCATCTGGATGAGTATCATTTAGCTCTTTAAAGAGTTTGTTCTTAATGAGATCTACAAAGCTAAGATTCATCCCTCTGGCATTGAGAGTTTCAAAAATTGTGTATGCTTCCTCTTCTTCCGTAACAGTTATAAAAATTACCTTTAGATACTTTACTACTTGGTCACGAATCGCTCTAAGCAGAATCTCATACTTTTCATCACTAACTTTTTTTCCTATGTGAAAGCGGCTTGCAAGATTCTCTCTGGCCGTGAAGCTATAAAAATCCTGATATGAAGACAACAAAGTTTTCTCTTCATCACTTTGTGGATCAGATTGTTCCTTGTTAATATATTGAATGCTTTTTTGAAAAAAAGGTTTTGGAGTTTCATTGTCTAATTTAAAGTAATTCTTTCCATCATCATCTTGACCCTCTATATAATTCTTAAAAATTGCTTCTGCGAGGTTCTCTTTCTTTAGTTCCTTGAATCTTTCACATAAAACAGAGAGGAGAATGGTAATCGTTGTGAGCCTTTGTTGCCCATCTACAATCTGTAGAACATTTGACTTGTCATCACCAACAAGTACAAGAGCACCAATAAAATACTCTTCATGACTTATATCTTGTTCAGAATTTATCTGGATATTAGTTATGATATCGTCCCATAATTCTTTAACTTGCTCTTTTGACCAAGAGTAAGCGCGCTGGAAGCGAGGGACAACATATTTTCTTTTTACGGAGAAAAGATCTGAAATCGTTCTAGTGTATGCGTGAAGTTCCATGTTTTTTCGTATTACTAGTATTGAGTTGTCTTGCCCTGGCGAATACAAGCTAATTTATTAGGTATTAAATTTTGCTGCTTAATACGTTAAATTTAACAATTACATGAAAAGCAATCAGTTGTTACGTGTCTTGCCATCAATTAGTTTTAGATGACTGAAATATTACCAATTATGCTTAAGGAAAAAGTGAAAAACCTCCAAAAAATCAACACTTTTTCTATCTATATTATGTATCCAGATTTGATTTCTTGTCTAATGTTTGGAAATAGCATCTAGGCTAACTTCCTTCATATTAGTACTTAAGTAGGATGAACATTTAACGCGGCTACCTATCGAGGTACTTAATCCTATCGATTACTACATCAGGTTTGCCAGGATCGTTAAAATTTCAAACTAGAACCTGCTGGATGAATGCGTGACGCGATCGCCCCTCCCCTTTCCCCTCACGCACCCAAGCAACAAAATTTTTGGCTTAGCATAGGCTTTAGGAGCAACTATTGAGGTCAGCGTGGTCACTTCTTTGCCTTGGCATCAGCGGGTTGGCAATCAGCGAGATTGGGTTTGGCGGGGGTGGCAAACTCGCTACACTTACATGCGAGCGGCCCAGGGAGCCACTAGCAATACGCCCCTAATTTTGCTGCATGGGTTTGGCGCGTCAATTGGGCACTGGCGGCAGAATCTAGAAGTGCTGAGCCAATTCCACACTGTTTATGCGCTCGATATGTTGGGGTTTGGAGCTTCCGAGAAAGCAGTGGCTAACTACAACGCAGCTTTTTGGGTCGAGCAAGTTTATGACTTCTGGAAAACCTTTATTCGCCAGCCTGTGGTGTTAGTGGGTAACTCCATTGGCTCGCTGATTTGTATGGCAGCAGCAGCGGCTCACCCCGATATGGTCGCGGGGATTGCCATGCTCAGCTTGCCCGATCCTTCTGCCCGCGAAGAAGCGATTCCTCAATTTCTCCGACCCGCGATCGCCACTCTCGAAGGTCTATTTGCCTCCCCGCTATTGCTCAAAACCATATTTCGAGTGGTGCGTCGGCCTCAAGTCGTAAAGCCCTGGGCCAAAATTGCCTACGCCAACCCAGAAGCTGTTACCGATGAACTCGTAGATATTTTGACTGGACCTGCCCAAGACCGAGGCTCTGCTCAAGCATTTTGTGCCATCCTCAAAGCCATGACCAGCACCAAATTTGGCCCTAGCGTCAAATCTATGCTGCCAACCCTGCAAATTCCCATGCTGCTGATGTGGGGGAAGCAGGACCGGATGATTCCTTATAGCTTGGCGCGGCAGTTCATCAGCTACAACCCCAACCTTAAGTTTGTCGAAGTAGACAACGCTGGTCATTGCCTGCACGATGAATGTCCCGAAGCAGTGAATCAGGCGATTCTGGAGTGGATTGATTCTTGGAGTGCAGCTAAAACGGCTGGATTTTCACCGCTACCAGTTGCTGTTGAGGAGTAACGGCTCATAAAAAAATCTCTACTGGATTCAGTAGAGATCAAAATTAGGAGAGATAAAATCAAACAGCAGTACAGGATAAATTTTGAATTTGTCACGCTACCATGACTTAGCCTATCGTGACTTGGTCGGTTTCTACGCCAGTCGCACCGCTAACGTTTCTAGCGACTGAAACCATTCTGTTGAGAATATCTTGGCTGGGTACTTTGCCCTTCAGTACGACAGTGCCGCCAGTCTGAGCCACATACAGCGTCTCAATGTCATCCAACTGGTCATCTTCGTCAAATGCTAGAGCGACACGCTTTGCTAGACCACTCTGGTCGTACTCACCATTTAGGCCCACTCGCTCTGGGGGAGTTGCTTCAGTTGCAGAAGGGGCAGCGTAGGATTGTCCTGCGGGTGCGCTTTGGGGCGCTGCTTGGGGTGCAGGAGTTGCATTAATTGCCTGCTGAGGATTTTGAGGCTTCTTAACGCCAAACAGTCTTTGTAACCAACCCATAATCTTGCTCCGAATCAATCTTTACTTAACTTGATTAAAAACATTTCAGGCCAGTCAAGCATCTGCCCAGGAAAAGAGGTCAGCAAGGAGCAGCGCTAACCCTATTGACAGAGACATAGTTAGTTGCTCCGGTCAGAAATCCCCGCTGGTTGGGCAAGTTTCATCAGCTCAAGATAGCCTTGCAAATCTAGGCATCGAGTTGCTAGTTGGGTGGCAAAGCCTGTGCAGCACAACCTCACAAATCTAATTTGATGAATTAATAGTTTTCCAATCGAGAGAGAGCGCGATAAAATGGCGGTCTACTGTGCTGTTGCTACCAGCATTTTGGTTAGACAATTACTGCGATGAAACATACCCTTTCTGTTCTGGTTGAAGATGAAGCGGGAGTTCTAACCCGCATTGCTGGTCTGTTTGCCCGTCGGGGTTTTAACATTGAAAGCTTAGCCGTAGGCCCAGCCGAGCAGATGGGAGTCTCTCGAATTACGATGGTGGTTCCGGGTGATGACAACAGCATTGAGCAGCTTACCAAGCAGCTCTACAAGCTGATCAATGTCATCAAGGTGCAGGATATTACCGAAGTGCCCTGTGTCGAACGAGAGCTGATGCTGCTGAAGGTGAACGCGGTTAGCTCCAATCGTTCGGAGATTGTGGAACTGGCGCAAATCTTCCGGGCGCGGGTGGTAGATGTGGCGGAAGATGCCATCACTCTAGAAGTTGTGGGCGATCCGGGCAAAATGGTGGCGATCGTGCAAGTGTTGAACAAATTTGGCATTCGCGAAATTGCCCGCACCGGAAAAATTGCCTTAACTCGCGAGTCGGGAGTCAATACTGAGTACTTGAAGTCTCTCGAAGCCAAGCTTTAGGCATCCGCAGCCACGTCCTGAAGCGGAATTTCGATCCAAAACTCTGTGCCTTGCTCCGGTGCTGAAGTACATCGGAGCGTTCCTTTGTGTTTATCTACAATAATTTGGTAGCTGATGGCTAACCCTAAGCCAGTCCCTTGTTGCGTGGGTTTAGTGGTAAAGAATGGCTCAAATAGTTTTGCCTGCACTGCTTCTGGGATACCTGGGCCGTTGTCATGAATTTGGATAATCACGCGATCGCTCTGGTCGCCCAACGGTTGAGTCTTGTCAGGTGCAACCGTTGAGTTTACTACTGAGGTTTTGATCGTGATGACTCGCGGTTCGGGTTGCTCTTCTAAAGCATCGATCGCATTACTGAGCACATTCATAAATACTTGGTTGAGTTGGCTGGCGTAGCACTCCACCTCAGGCAATTCGCCATATTTTTTAACTACGGTAATTTCTGGATCGCGTCCCTTGGACTTCAGCCGATTTTCCAAAATCAACAAAGTACTGTCGATTCCAGCATGAATATCCACAGCTTTGCGTTCCGCTTCATCCAGTCGCGCAAACGTCCGCAGTGACAAAACAATTTCCCGAATCCGTTCGGCCCCAATCTGCATCGAAGCTAAGATTCTCGGCAGATCGTTGATTAAAAAATCGAGTTCGATCGCTTCACTAAACTCGATAATCTTGGAGTTAGGTTGAGGATAAGCTTGCTGATAAAGTTGCAGCAAAGCCAACAAGTTCTGCGTGTATTGATCGGTGTAAGTTAAGTTGCCGTAGATGAAGTTGACGGGATTGTTAATTTCGTGAGCGATGCCAGCCACCATTTGGCCCAAGCTGGACATTTTGGCACTTTGAACAAGCTGTGTTTGGGTTTGCTTCAGTTCCAGCAGGGTTTGGCTGAGTTGTTGCGCTTGGAGGGTAGCAGCTTCTGCCAAGGCGCGATTTTTAGCCTCACTTTCGCGTAAGACTGCTTCTGTGTACTGGCGATCGCAAACTTCCTGTTGCAGTTGGTTGTTAATAAACGACAAGGTTGCTGTTCGCTCTTCTATCAAGTCTTGTAATTGTTCTTGGTGTCGCTTTGAGAGTGCTTCTGCTTGTTGGCGTTGCGTAATATTGCGAATCGCGACTACAACACCATTGTCTGCGTCTTTGAGATGAATACAAGTACAAGAAATTTCTATAACTAACGTGGTATTATCCTGTCGAAATTCATAACAGGCAGTCGAATCTCTCTGACGTTTGAAGGCCATTGTGACTGGATGGGCCGCCACAGAAACAGGTTCGCCATTTTGGATTAAAGGCAACAAATTGATTAGCTTGGTGCCTAAAATTTCAAATCGATTTTTGGCAATTAGGTGATCGAATGCGGTGTTAGACCACTGAACTCTTCCTAGTTCATCAGTCCAGGCGATCGCTTCTGTAATTGCTCCCAGCGCCACCTCCATCTTTCCCAGAGTTGTGCGCAATTTGCTGACTAGGTCAGTTGAGTTAGCCACCATCTGTATCCTTGGAATTCAGCAATGAGGTAATTAGGCATCCAAGGGACGAAGTATGGCTGCAAAAAACCAATTTCCTGCTAATTTTTCAGCCGTAATAAAATGCTCAGCCTCAATCTCTGTGCCATCTTTTTTGACTGCTTTTAGTTTCAACGGGTGGTTGAGAACTTTTGACTGTTCAGTCATGGCAAAGCGCGAAAAGCCCAGGTGGTGGGAATCGTGGAAGCTTCTTGGAATTATTACTTCCAGTGTGTGCCCTAACACTTCGTCGTCATCCCAGCCAAAAACCGCTCTAAAAGGCTCGTTTGCGTAAATGATTAGTCCCTGCTCATCAGTTACTAGAACAGGCAATTCCGCTTGAAGCTTGATTTCTTCGATTGTCTTCATCTATGGCTCGGAGTTGTTATAAAAACAGCTAAGAGGTGAGGCAATAATTGCTACGGAAATTGCTTCTAAGGGAGTTGGAGTCATGGTGGTAGAAAGTTTTGGATGAAATCTTTCCACTCTGAAGATGCACGCCTGATTTAGCACGAAACTCAGCGATGTTGCTAAAGTTACTTATGTTTAACGGAGATTAATGAAAAAAATTAGTCAAAGCTAGAGCACATCGAACTACTAACTTTGTAAGTTGACGTTTGTCGCTTATGCTTAGTGCCGCATTTTTATAAAGCTTATTCGTGATTTGTCTAGGAAACAATCACACTAAGGTAATATTTGATGCTAAGTACAAGTATGGTAGGTACTACAGATTCTTGCTACTTGAAGTAAATCAATAGGTTTAGCCCTGGAATAGTACGCGACAGGGTCCAAAGCAGCAAGGCAATGAAGAGGATGCCTAGGCTCCACTGATACCAAACGAGGGTGGTAATTAAACCAGGCATATCGCGATCGCGCAGACGAATGTCATTAAAGCCAAAGCGCAGCAGGTTGTTGAAGCTGAAGTCGTAGTAGTTGAGCCAATTCCAGCGGCGATCCCAGAGTAGCGGCACGTAGCGCTCCTGGAACAACGGGAAGCGGGGCATGATTGGCATCCGTCCAATTAGGAGGCGCAATTGCCGCAAGCTACCTTCTTCGACAAAATAGCTGACATCCATTAAGTTGTGGTAGCGACCCTGCTGGTACAGCCGACCCAAGAGCAAAAGAGGAATTGGCACAATCACCACGGCGAGGCAAGCTAAGGTGAGCCAAGGGCGATCGGAGGTTTGAAAAATCGTTACCAGCCCGCCTAAGGACAACACACTGAAGCTACTCAGCACCGCGATCGTTTCGTAGAGAGTCGGCACAATGGGCTTGGGTCGTAAGCGACGTAGGCGATCGATCAGCCAAAACAGCACGCCAAAGTAAGCGATCGCCACAATCTCTACGCCAAACACCAACCAGAAATTGGTGCCATATCGGCTCAGCAGCAACAGCAGGCTAAGGCAGAGCCAGTGCAATCCATCTAACACCCACCCCACACAGTTGCGAGAATCGGCGGCTATGGCGCGATCGCGAATCTTGATATAGTCAGCCAGGTCAATGCTGTTGAGGGTGAGCAGTTCGGTCAAGGAGCGAAAGGGTTGCTCGACTCGGCGTTGGACGATCGCTTCTGCTTGAGCCGCAGAAAAACCAATCTTGACCAGACGGGGCACAGAGGCAGTGTTGATATTCGTCCCTAAAAGTCGTTGCCGTAGTTCTTGCAGTCGCAAAGATTCGGTTTTGTATTCAATCTGATTGGCGTCACTAATTTGCTCTAGCTGGCGAAAGTTCCGCACCAAATTCCGCAGCAAGCTTTCATTGCCTTGCAACACTGGAACCGAAAGCGATCGCCCAATCTGGCCCGGATTACCGAGAAACTTGGCATGGTCAGCATCAAACTTTAACCCTGGCACATTCAGGTAAGCCGCTTTACTAAAGCCCACATCGCTAAAGTCGGCTTGCTCCAGAATGCTGGCTCCTCGCAGATTTACAGGACGACTAAATTGCACTTCCCGGAAGCTCACAGGTTGCTCAAACTCCGCTTCCGTCAGAAAGCAAGACTGCACGAATCGACTTTTATTAAACTGAGCTGCTTCTTGCCAATGGGTTTGGGCCAAGTCTGCATTCCCTTGCCACTGCACCCGACTGAAATTGGCAAATTGCCGAAACATGGCTTGGCTAAAGTTGGCTGTGCCCTGAAATTCACTGCTTTGGAAGTTAACGAGTCCCTGAAACTGCGACTGATTAAACCCTGCGCGATCGAAGAAGATACTGCTGCGAAATCGAGCTTCTTGATTAAAAGTCGTTCCGGCGAAACTGCTGGGTTGGCTGAAGCGGGTGCCCGACCAATCAGATTCTTGACCAAACCAAGTCCCCTGAGCTTCCACCCGATTCAGAAAGAACGTATTGCTAAAGTTCGCCGCTCCTACAAAGCGAGTCTGAGACAGTTTCAGCGGGCCGCGAAACACAGCAATTTGTAGAGGAGCTAAGGCTTGAGTACCTACGTTGGGAGTGGTGATGAGCGATCGCGACAGTTCACTCAATCGAGATAAACGACGGCGATCGCGCCGCAACTGCTCTTGCTCGGCTGTTGTAAAGATGGGAGACAACGCCTGCCCATACATCGGCGCTCTCAAGCCCAACTGGTTGCCCGCAAACTCTCCTTGAATCACCGAATAGCTCAGATCCAACCCTAAAGGCGATCCTGCCCGCTGCAACTGAGTTTGCAACAAACGGTAGAACTGATCGCGAAATGCGGCATTTTCTGGTCGCAGATCAATGTCGAGGCGGCGCAGATCAATCGTGCGAATCCCCTCACTCTGTGCTGGCGATCGCAACCGTTCCTGCAACAGATCTAAGGTTAGGAGGGTGCGTTCTGGTGGGGCAGCGGCCCAACTTGGCTGTGGCCATAGCAGGCCTAGCAACAGACCGCACAGCAGCAATAAGCGAATGATTTTACGAATGAATCGGGAGGCGATCGCCCTTTCAGAACGATGCTCCCAGCAATCCCCAAATAGCCAGCGCAAGAATTATGACCCCAATTTACAGCTCTCGGCTAGGCTAAATCACCAAAACTAATTTGCCCGTCATGGAGCCAGCTTCCAGCAAACGGTGAGCCGTAGCCGCTTCAGCCAAGGGCAAAGTTTGTTGCAAATGAATTTTCAGCTTGCCTTCATCAAATAAAGTTGCACAGGCTTCTAGAATTTCAGCCTGATGCTGCTGAGCTGCTACTAACCCTTGCAGCATCGGAGTCAGCATCAATTCCTGACTGACCCGCAAATTACGCATTCTAGCCGTCTTCCAGTTGGCGTTGGCAGTGTCAAAATCTAGAATCGTCACGGCTTCCCCATATACCTTGACTGCCTCTAGGGATTTGAAGAAGTTGCTGCCGCCCACGGTATCAAAGGCAATGTCTACCCCTTCGCCCTCGGTCCAATCCATCACCGCTTGGACAAAGTCAGTCTGTTGGTACAAAATTGCTAACTCAGCTCCCAACTGACGCACCAAGCGAGCTTTTTCTTCTGTACCCACCGTGCTGCAAACTCGTGCCCCCTTGATGGCTGCCAGTTGTACCGCCACATGGCCAACACCGCCTGCACCTGCATGCACCAGTACCCGCTGATCGGGTTGCAAATTGCAGCGATCGAACAATGCTTCCCAAGCCGTAAGTAGTACCAAAGGAGCCGCCGCTGCTTCTTCAAAACTGAGTGAGGCAGGCTTGCGAGCCGCAAATTTTTCATCAATCGTTGCAAACTCCGCATAGTTGCCCGGATGCCCACCCAAGCCGCCGTTGCAGAAGTACACTTCATCGCCCACCTGAAACCGTTGGACTTCTGCACCCACAGCCTCAACCACTCCAGCGCCATCGCATCCCAAAATTGCGGGCATTTGGTCTGGGAAAAACGTGCCTCGTTGTCGCAATTTGGTGTCGATTGGGTTGATGCCAGCAGCTTTGAGCCGCACTAATAGCTCGGTGGGTTTTTGAATTGCCAAATCAGGCACTTCCTGAAGTTGCAAGACCTCCGGGCTTCCAGGGGCTGTCATCAAAATTGCTTTCACGGTTGCTCTCTTAGTAAACAGTTAGGCATCACTGGAGCTAACGGCGGAATAGGCAAGAATTGCTAATCTACCGCCTTAGATAAATGTTACTCAGCTCCTTCATCAGAATACTAGAGAAGGCATTGCTCAGGCTGCTTCTCTGACTCATCGTTTTGGAAATGAGAGATTGGCGATCGCCCCCTCAATCCCACACCCAATTTGAGTTAGACTACGGCTGTGATCTTGGTTCATGCATTAATAGTTATTTTTGTATTTGTAGCTGTGTCAGTGATTATTTTCGATTTCGATGGAACTTTGGCCGATACACTAGAGGCGATCGTGGCAATCACTAATCGCCTAGCCATAGAATTTGGTTATAAAACTGTCAATTCTGAAGAAGTCAAAAAACTTCAGAACTTAAGTTCTCAAGAAATTATTAGATATTCAAAAATTCCGCTCTTAAAGCTGCCTTTTTTAATGCGTCGAGTTAAAAACGAGCTAAAACAAGAAATCCCTTATCTAAAACCAATTCACGGTATTCAAGAAGCTTTATGGGCCTTGAAGCAAGATGGAAATCAGCTCGGCATCGTTACCTCTAATGCTGAGAGTAACGTTCTAACCTTCTTGAAGTATCACGGCTTATATGAGCTATTTGATTTCGTGCATTCAGGAAGCAGCTTGTTCGGCAAAAATAAGGTTTTAAGTCGGCTGCTATTACAAAAACAAATTAACCCCAATACTGTCATCTATGTGGGTGACGAAACGCGAGATATTGAAGCAGCCAAACAAGTCAAAATCAAGTCCGTGGCTGTGAGTTGGGGATTTAATTCTAGACAAGCCTTAGCGAGACAAAATCCTGATTTCTTGATTAGTCAACCAGACGAATTGTTAGCGATCGCTCAATCTTTACGAATCGCCAGTTCATAGTTGAGAACACACATGCCACAAAAAAGGCGATCGCCCCTTCAACTGGAAAAGCGATCGCCTTTTTTACCGCGTAGGGGTATCTACAAGAGGTACCCTACTTAGGCGGACCCTACAGCGTCAACGACTGAGTATTGGTCTCAATCAAGGTTGCCAAGTCTTTCAAGAAAGCAGCCGCATGAGCGCCGTAAATGATGCGGTGATCGCAGGTGATATTCACTTGCATCTGCCGCTTCACGCCGAACAAGCCATCATCGGTTGCTACCATTTGAGGTCTAGAGGCCCCGATCGCCAAGATCGAACCTTGGCCTGGAGGCAGAATCGCATCAAAGCGATCGACCCCAAACATGCCCAAGTTAGAAATGGTGAAGGTGCCACTGTTGTACTCATCGGGTTGGAGTTGCTTGGCACGGGCGCGATCGACTAAATCTTTCCAGGTACGAGACAACGAGTAGAGATCCGCTTGATCGGCATTTTTCAGCACAGGGGTAATCAAGCCACCATCTTCCATTGCCACTGCGACAGAGATATTGATCGCAGAAGGATAGCTGATGCCTTGCTCGGTATAGCTAGCATTCAACAGCGGATGCTTTTGCAGCGTCACCGCAACTGCTTTGGCGAGCAGAGCCGACATAGTGACACCCTTGGACTTCACTTGCTTATAAAGCTTGTCTAGGTTGTCGGTGGTAATTGTGTAGCCAACATGGTAGGTGGGGATGCTGAGGCTCACCATCATGTTACGGACGACCGCGTTCTGCAACGTGGTCAGCGGTACTACTTGACCGGGAACTACAGGGGCAGGTGGAGAAATTGGAACAGACTTAGGCTTAGAACCTACACCTGGAGGAACTGGATCTACGAGCCTATCTGGAGAAGGTGGAACTGTGCCCCCACCAGAAACAGGAGGTTGAGATTTACCCGCAGCCGCTTCCACATCTTGAGCCACAATCCGACCGTGAGGGCCACTGCCCTTTAATCCGGCGAGATCCACTTTTAAGTCTTTTGCCAGTTTGCGAGCACGAGGAGAAACAATGGTGCGGCTACTGCTAACGCTGGAGCCGTTACCGTTGGTGGCGGTTGCAACTGTAGCTTCTGTCGCGATCGCTGCTTGGCGAGATTGAGTTGAGGCATCCGCAGGCGCAGACACAGCCGCAGGGTTTGTCGTGGTTGTAGATGATTGACCCCCTGCTTTCTGTTTCGCTGCCTCAATTTCAGCTTCTGTCTCGGCAATGAAGGCGATCGTTTGTCCCACCGGAGCGCTCTCACCCGCAGGCACCATGATCACAGCGAGATAGCCTTCATAGAAGGACTCCACATCCATGTCTGCCTTGTCGGATTCGACAACTAAGACGGTTTCGCCTCTCTCAACTTTGTCACCTGGCGACTTGGTCCAGGAAACAATTTTTCCTTCAGTCATCGTAGAACTGAGGGCAGGCATGAAAACTTCGTTGATCATGGGCTGGGTTCTGAATCAATAAATCGTTAAAACTGGAGCAAAGCCAGATCGCATTTTATCCTGACAGATGCCACCAGGGCTATCACACAGAACAAAGTTGACTAGAATTGCTGCGATCGCCTCACCGACCTACAAAAATTCCCACCTGTAACAGTGGGAAACCTCAAGAGAGTTAGAAATCGCACCTAACCTGAGCGATCTGAGCGATCGCACCCATCGTTAGAAAGTCAAGCTTTAGACATCGCCCCGAATTTCTTCGACGATACCATCCCGCAATAAAACCTCAACTTGCATCTTTTCAACCAAGTTATCACCCGGCTCGATCCGGAAGAAGCTTTCGATTTGGCCTTGGCTCACTTCTTGGTTGAGTTCTAGCATTTGCACTTGCTGCAACTGCTGGAGCACTTGGTTTTTTTGCTCTAGCAGCTCACTTTTCTTTTGATTGACCTGAATTTGAATATTGTCAATCTGCTGCACTGTTTGAGGGCCAGGGGGTTGCAGACTTTGCTTTTGAATTTCAGCAATCATCCGCTGCCCTTGCATTTCCAACTGTTGCAATTGGCTGTCAAGTTGATTAATTTGCGCCTGGAGTTGCTGCTGAGCTTCCTCCTTCCACCGGGGGGTGACGATCGCTTTAACTGTAATGGCTCGTTTCAGGAGTAATTGTGAATTGGAGACGTCCATAAACATTTCACTTGGAAAATAGTTTGAGGATGGGCAACGCTTGGGAAACAACGCGTACTTACGCCAACGTTTTTGCAAGAAACGATTCTGTCAAAAACGATACTGCGTCTGTATACGGTGCGTCAGCCCAGCGATCAGGCAAACATCCCGTCGATCATACCTTGATAGCGCTCCATCACAACGGGTCGCCGAATCTTCAAGGTTTGCGTCATCATGCCATTCTCGACTGAGAAGGGTTCCACAATTAGGCGAAATGGCCCCACTCGATCATCGGGGCGATAACCTGGGCGGTTCTGCACTTCCCGATTCAGTTCTTGGCGGAATAAATCTTGAATGCGTTTGTCATCCAAGGCGATCGCCGTAGCCCCGGAAGGATTGGTGCTAGCGGGTTGATCAGGCAAGTTGAGAGATAGGTTTTGCTGAGTGGCCCATAGTTGTAGAGCATCCAAGTTAGGCACAACTAGGGCACCGAGCGATCGCTGATCTTGCCCAACTACCATGATTTGGTCGATGTAAGGGCTGCGAATGCAAGCATCTTCAATCGGTTGCGGCTCAATGTTTTCGCCACTAGTCAAGACAATCGTGTCTTTGGCGCGTCCCGTCAGCACCAGATCATTCTCATCCGTCACCCAGCCTAAGTCGCCGCTATCAAACCACCCTTCCGGGTCAATCGCTTTAGCGGTCGCCTGTGGGTTGTTGTAATACCCCTGCATCACTTGTCGCCCCCGAATCAGCACCAAACCCCGCTTTCCGGCGGGTAGAGGTTTACGAGTTTCTGGGTCTACAATGCGAATTTCTGTCCCTGGTACAGGCTGACCCGATGCTCCCTTAAGGTTGCGCCAAGGCCGCCGCACATTGGTCACAGGTGAGGTTTCTGTGAGGCCATAGCCCTGCAAAACGGTGACTCCAATAATTTCAAAGAAGTTGTCGAGGTGCTTGGCAAAAGACCCACCTCCACTCACCAAAAACTCGATTTTGCCGCCAGTTGCCTCCCGGACTTGACGATAAACCAGGCGATCGCCCAAGGCATGAACCGGAGCCAGAGCAGCAGCTTTTGCAGCAGCGGCTAACCGTTCAACCGCCGAAGGATGGGGATGCTCTAGGCTCAGACCCTGGATAATGCGCTGAGCGGCAATATATTTTTGGCTAGCCGCCAGGAACGAGTTGATCAGCCTTTGCTTACTCGCTGGCTGCTCCCGAAACTGCTTCTGCACCCCTTCATAAATTGACTCCCACAGACGGGGCACTCCCACCATATATTGGGGCTTGTATGTTTTCAGATCTTGCTTGACGTGACGGATACTGGTGTAGACCTGAGTGCAACCCTGAGCTAAAACAAAGTACTCAAAGGCTCGCTCATAAGCATGCCAGCTAGGTAAGATGCTCAGCACAATATTACCGGGCTGTGGCGGCACAACGGCCCCTAGCATGGTGGCTTGATGCAACAAATTGCCATGACTGAGCATGGCTCCCTTTGGTCTGCCTGTCGTACCTGATGTATAGATCAAAGTAGCCAAGGTTTCCCGATTTTGCTGCACCGGTTGTAACGAGTGATTGGCACCCAGCTCTAGTAGTTGAGAAAAGTTCAAGACTTTGAGCGTTTCATCAACAGGTGGCTCCTCGTCGGAAAGTAACACCACGGTTCGAACTGCCAACCCATCCAGTCCAGAGCGTAGTTTCTTGAGAGTGGCTTGATTCTCAACGACCAACGCGGTGCTGCCACTATCAGCCAGAATAAACAAAAGTTCTTCGCGATCTGCTTGAGAACTCCGCACGGCATTAGCTGCTCCAGCCGTCATGATGCCTTGATCCGCCACAAACCAACGGGGGCTGTTGTCGGAAATTAGGCCCACGCGATCGCCCACTTCCACCCCTAATGCCTGCAACCCTGCGGCAAAGTGCTGCATTTGCTGATATACCTGGGCGTAAGTCAGCGACACTTCCGGTTTGGCATGAGGATCTTTTAAGGCCACAATCGAGCCAAATTTCTGAGCCACAATTGGCCAAATCGCTGGTAAAGACTCAACAGCTTGATAGTCCACTAAGCGCTTGAGGTTAGCGCGCTCTGGCTCAGTTAGATGGAGGCTAGGTGCATTAGGAGGGTTCATAGTAGCTCTTTACCTCAAAAACGATAGGAAATTAAGCATAAATAGCTGGTAATCTGTCAATTTTTAATTGAAGGCTTTGATTGAATGATGTGTAGTACATCACCGGTCAAAAATTGCTTGATACAGCACTAGGCATCATGGGTACCAAATATAGGACAAAAAGATACAGATAAACTTTCCTCGCACAACCCGCTATAGTTCCACGCTATCCTGACTAGAGTCTAGAGAAAGACTGGTTTAGGACAGGATTCAATCTGTCCGTTCTTAACCAAAATTGACCAAACAAGCGAACTTGAATAGAAACGAGGGAAGTGAATCATGGCAAAAGCAGTTTGGAACGGTGCAGTCCTCGCCGAAAGTAACAATTGCGAAGTGGTAGAGAACAACTACTACTTCCCCCCAGATGCCATCAATCGCGAATTCTTTAAAGAAAGTTCAACTCATACCACTTGTCCTTGGAAAGGCGTAGCCAGCTACTACAACGTTGAAGTAGAGGGCCAAGTGAACAAAGACGCGGCTTGGTACTATCCAGAGGCGAAGCAGGCTGCCAAAAATATTGAAGGCTATGTCGCCTTTTGGCGCGGTGTCAAAGTCGAGGCGTAACTTTCGCCTCTCGGTTTTGCTTGCTTGGTGGGTTACGGCTAGCCTAACCCACCCTACCGGAACTACTAGACCTAAGCCCAACCGTCGGCAGGGTTTCGATTGGTTTTGTTGCCAACACTTCATGCTTAATGTCGCCCCACTTTTGGCCCGCTTGCAATTTCTGTCGCAGCACCAGGTCAGGCACATCTGGCGATACCCAAACTTGAGCAGGTGCTAGTTGTCCTAAAAGCCGAGCATGTTCATAGTGGGGAGACTCGCTGAGGGCAGCATCTAGGCGTTGGGCGATCGCATCTCCTTCCCGATCAGCCTGATTGAGCAACAAAATATAATGGGGCTGAGGTTGAGTGACGGGAACTAAAGTTCTAAACGTTGTGCCCCCCAAATTTAGGTGATCGAGGACTTGAGCCACAAACGCAGCATGTAGTTTTTCGCCAACTAAATCGCTGGTCATCTGATCACGGCCCAAGAACTCCAGGCAAGGCGTGTTCAGGTAGGTGTGAGTCATCCAGACGCGATCGCCCATGCGATACCGATACAACCCGCCTTTTTGGGACAAGATGATTGAGTATTCTGTGGCTGGCTCTAGCTCGTGCAAAAGATGAATCTTGCCAGTGGAATCCTCAAATTCAAAGAAGACTTCATTCAGCAGCGGCACAGATCCCTGAGCGGCAATCAGTGGCACTGTCATCGGGGCTTCAGTCGCCAAAAGTCCTTTACCCTGCACCATCACACCAGGAAAGTGCGATCGCAGCGCTTGAGCTTGGTCGGCAGCATTAACGCTATTCCAGCAGGAAATCAGTTTCAGGTGAGGCCAAATTTCTGTCCAGGAGGTCGTAGGGTCTGAAAGGAGGGCAAAGCGTTTGGGAGAGACGCGATCGCGCAGTTGCTCACAAAGCTTTTGGCGGTGTTGCTGGATGTAATCAAGATGGACACTGAGAAAGCTAGGACTCCAAATTGAGATAATCTCTAGTTTTTCTGATTGCAATAACCCTAGACAGAGCTGCTCCTTAAACGCTTCTGGATCGCAGAGACGACTTAAACCCGTAGGAGCCAATAAAAAAGGTCGTAACGCCCACTGCAACCACCCATCTAGATATTCGGCATCATTTTCTAGCCCAACCTGTACCCCTGCTTCGGTTTGTGTGGGTTGAGTGAGTTGCGGCGAGATACAGAAATAGACTTTTCCTGTGGAGAACTGAGGCCCATTTGTGATCAGATCATGTGCCCAGATGCAAAACATTTGGCTAAAGGAGCGGCGCAGCGATCGCGTGTAGGGAATCCATTTTGCAGCCCCGCGGCTCCCAGAAGTTTTCTCGTAAAAGAGAATGGGTTGCGGGGTCAGAAGAGCTTGCTGAATCTGCCTTTGGCGTTCAATCCACGGCTCCAAATCGGCGTAGTTCACAATCGGGATTTTCTGCCAGTCGGTCAGCGATCGGACCCCTAAAGATCTGCCATATTCACTGGCAACGAAGCACTCAAAAATCTTCTTTTGAACTTTTTGTTGAGCGGCTTGTGGGTCTTGTAGAGCTTGATGAAATCTGTGGGCCTCCGGGCTTAACAGCTTGGCAAAGAGTTGAATAATGGGGCGCATGGTTCAGGTTTAGGTTTGGAGAAATCTTGAGTCAAGACAGGCTTGCCAGTTGCGATCGCTCGTTCCACAATGTCCGCAGCCCGTGTTACTCCGCCAGCTTGGGCGATCGCATGTTGTAATCTCACTGCATTTTGTTTATAAGTTTCGCAAGTTAAGACTTGTTGAACCGCAGTTCTTAAACGGGCTGTGGTCAAGCGAGATTTGCGAACTACTTCTCCAGCGCCTGTCCATTTGATCCGAGCTGCAACTCCTGGCTGATCATCTGTGACTGGGAGCGCCACCATCGGCACTCCTGCTTGCAAAGATTCTAGGGCAGTATTCAAGCCTGCATGGGTGATGGCTAGAGTGGCGCGTTGCAGAAGTTCCAACTGGGGAGCATAACCGACCACAATCGGATCGCCAGGGAGAGCCCCAAGAGCTTCCGGAGCAAGACCTTTCCCTAAAGCAATTACCAACTGAGCATCTAAGCCAACACAAGCGGCAGCAATTTGCTCAAACACCCGATGCGAACGGTTTCGTAGCGTTCCCATTGAGGCATAGATCAAATGTTGACTTGTTAGCTTCTCAAACGGAAAGGAGACGGTTTCTCGACTCACAGTGCTGTGAAATGGTCCAGTGAAGTGGAAGCAGGGAGCAAGATGTTGACGAGGATATTCAAACTCGGCAGGTTGATGGCTGATTTGAGCGAGGGGGGAGAGTGCATCACTGGGATTACGATATAGCGGCAATCGCCACATTTGGCGGTACTCATTCACAGGTTGATGCACCATGCGCCAATACTGCACCAATAGAGCATGACCAAAGCGATTCCGTAGCCGTGTCCAAGGCGCTGGGTCATAAGGCCAACCCGCAAAGAAAGGAGGCACACTGGCATCAGGCTGCATTAAGAGCGCACTGCAGAGAGAGACAAACGGGAGAGATAATCGTTCGGCGATCGCTCCTCCAGCAACAATCACATGATCCACGAGCAGAGCTTCTACCCCTGCGGCTTGAATTGCCGCAGGAGCTTCTTGCAGAAACACAGTAGCCCAAACTTGTCGTCTGAAATTCAGGGTGGTCTGAAAAGCCGCTAAACCTCGTAACGTGCCCAAATGATCGTAGAAATTTCCCAAAGTTCCTAAAGGAAACTCTTTCCTACCAAGGGGCCAAAAGTTAATTTCTGCCGCTTTTGCCTTTGCTGCTGTATCGAGGATATTGAAGAGAGTAACTTGATGGCCTCGTTGTTGCAGCTCGCGGCCTAAAGCCAGCATGGGGTTGAGGTGCCCAGTTGTGGGAGGGCATAACAGACCGTAATGAGTCATAAAATTTTAGGATTACTCAAGTTTTGAGGGTTGATGTTGCTGTTTGGCTAAAAGAGTTTGAACTTTGCTCTGATCAATCGTTTGGTTAGGGTACACATGCGTAAAAACGGGGATGTATGTTTCTGCTTGTACAACAACCCCAGGCCCAAGGTGATTCCAAGCCCCTAAAAACACACCGTCTCTGATTTTGATCTTTTTGACGTACAGCATCAAATCTTGCTTTCGGGGCTTAATAATGTGCGGATAGAGACCCACCTGATGACCGAAAATGACGCGATCGCCTATCTCTAACAATCCGCGATCGGCGATCTCCAGATGAGGCGTCCAATACACGCCTGTACCGACCTTTGAACCCCATAATCGCAACCAAAGGGAGAAAGCACCGGGAATTAAACGCAATACAGTTTCCAAGGCAGGAAAGGCAACATAGATCGCCTGAATTTGATGACTCCCCCACCAAGGCGAATACTCTTTTCCTTGCAGATAGCTAATGCCTTCTAACTGAGGATAAAAGTGATTATGAATGCGGTAAATCAATAGCGGTATGCCATAAAGCGAAAACAGCACCAGTAAAACAGTCCAAACGCTAGGAGAGATACAGATTGCCAGAAAAGAACCTCCTGATAACAACATCACCAGCGCCGGAAAGCAGGCCAATATAGCGCTAAGCCATGTCATTCCCTGCCGCTCCACCTTCATCGTTTGGCTTGCTTTTAACTCCCCCTTCCCTAGCAGGGAAGGGGGCTGGGGGGTTAGGTTTATTTCCGCTTGATTAGTCTCCATCAATAAACTCTCTATTTTTATATCAAAAAGGCCAAAATAGCTTCTGAGACAACGTCAGATTCGTTTGAGTTCCTAAATTTTCTGGAGCGCGATCGCACTCGTAATAAGTTCCATGCAATTGATCCCACAGCTTCAGATTCGCTCCATAATTGCAGCCCTGAGGTTGGGCATGATGCCAAGCATGGTCTTGGGGCAAAACCAGCCAAGGTGAAAGCCAACAATAAATCAAACTCTGAGGAGCAGGAGCGATCGCACTATGTCGCCACAGATCCAAAATTGCAGTTAAGGTGACTCCCAAAACATAACCTGCTGGCTGCTGCAACAGAAAGAGAAACAAGGGATGAATCCACAGATACAGAATAAAAAAGCTGCTCCATAGCGTATTGCGAGAGGTGCCCAACACGTCCATTTGAGTAACGGTGTGATGAACTTGGTGCCAAGGCCAGAAGCGATGATGGAGCAGGCGATGGTTCCAATAATAGAGATAATCTACGAAAACAAAGCTGAGCAGAAACCCTAGACCAAGAGATAGCTCTAAAACTCCTTTCCAGGTAGGTAAAAACCATTGATATAGTTGATAAACCAACAGTAGTTGTAGAGCAGGAATTACCACTCCTTGAACCAATAAACCTGACATGTCAAGTAGCCAGTCTTCTCGGTTCTTCTGCCATAGGAAATTAGAGCGGCGATCGCGAGCCACAGTCAACAAAAGCAAAGTCACAAAAGCAGCAAAGATCGCCATCCCTACACCCAGAACGTGACTTGAACCGACTGATCAGGCAACAGACGGGGATCCTCACCAGCAGCAATGCGATCGCGAATAGACTCCACGAATGTATGAATCGTATCTGCTGGGGTGTTAGCGAATTTCTGACCGTATTTCTCAATCACTTCTTGCTGCAAGTCCAACGCTGCCACATCCTGACCGATGATGTGTTGAGCTGTCCAATGGATGAAGGGACGCGCCAATTGATTCCAAATGCCATAGTTGTAAGTAACATCGGTATAGACCAAGGTGGAATCTTCTGTTTCTGGGACGGATTGACTGGTAATCCACAGTTGACGATACGGCCCCATGTCATACTCGACGCTGGTGACATTGGGCATAAAGAAATAATCTGTATGGCGAATCTTGCCGCCCTTGGGATTGAGAAATTTGGCGTACCAACCCAGATTCGTAGTTTCGTTTCGGTATTCTGCCCGCACTGCTCCTTTTTGCCGCTCTACTGTCATCTCTAGCTTTTGTCTGCGAGGCGTACGGAAAACGCCAGGATGTACAGAAGCCGTATGCGGAATATCAATAAAGTTCTCAGCGCAGTTCGTGACATTATTGCGGAAGCGGTTGATCACTCGTACCGTTGCCCAGCCTGGTTCTTGGTAATGAGGCATCGGAAAGGAGTCAAATTCCTCACTCGGCTGGTCGGTCAGGCGTACATAGACATAACCATCTTGCTCACAAGTCTCGTAATGCTTCACCCGTCGAGCTTGAAGCTGCTTGAAGTCATCCCCTTCTGCTGGTACTGCTACGACAGTTCCATTGTTGTCATATACCCAGCCGTGATACGGACAATGCACCTGTCCTTGGCATACCTGACCACGAGATAGGCGACTATTACGGTGCATACAGCGATCGCGCAAAGCCACAGGTTCACCGTTCTCATCTCGGAACACTGCTAGCCATTCTCCCAATACAGTTCGAGATAGAACATTACCAGGTTTTAGCTGCTCGCTTTGAGCCACCACATACCAGAAATCCTCAAATTTCATATAACCTCCGTCAGAGGCGCGATCGCAATTTCTCCCATCACATCTAGCTGGCAAGCCAATCTTGCTTGAGGATTGCCCGGTGCCAGCATATCCAGGATTTCCTGCTCGGCGGCACTAGGCGGAGGCAACTCCCCGGTCACTGTAACCAAACAGGTTCCACAAAGACCTGTCCGACAACCAAACAGCACCGGAGAATTTTGGACTGTGAGCTGTTCTGCTAGAGGTCGGTGAGGTTCTAGAGTGAGAGGTGCATAGTCTGTATTTGAAAAATGAACTACACAACAGGACGCGTTCATGATAGAAACCAGGAGTCAAATAATTATTAATGAAATGTTTTGGGCTGCACCTGTGGAGGCGAAGCATTCGGTAGATAATCTTCCGACAACTGCAAAGGCTATAGGCCGAATGCTCTGCCCCCACTACATTAGATACAAATAAAAACGTTTAAGCTTCGGATGATTTCTGCTTAAAAAAACATTTTGACCAGAGCGAAGGTTTGAGCTGATTCACATAGTTCATATATTTCACTAACGGTGCATCAATACTTAGAAGCACTTGTGGATCAAACCGGATGTTGTCGTAGATCAGGCCATCTTCATCACGAAGAAAGTAGTAGCTCAGGCGAGTGAGGAGTAAGAGCGATCGCGACAATAACCAACCCCAAATTCCTGGTCTTTTCGCTGCTACATAAATCGGTTGAATCCGAGTTTTGTTAGGCCCGACCGGCGTATAGGCGTAAATCATGTGCAGCGGCGGCATCAAGCGCACATTTTTCATCATGGTTAGCAATCCAATGCAGCCGTCGGCATAGCGCATGGAATATTCGTAGCGGTTGCCCAGAAATTTCTGAAGCCCTGCTTCTCGCCACGTCCTGCTAGGAATCTCTCCGCACATGGTGAAATCAATCACATTGCCAGTAGCGTTGCGATCGAGAGATAATTCCATCTCAATATTGAGTTTATGAACCGTGCGTAAATGTTGAGCATCAATGCCATTCATCATACAGATGTGATGATGACAGTGCCGCTCCAACGGCTGATCATGCCAAACAACTAGAGATTTACCCTTTAGTTCATCAAACTCCACTACAGAATCAGGAGCTTGGCTGTCTGGATATACCCAAATAAAGCCATACTTTTCATCGGCAGCATAAGCTCGAACCTTCGCTCTAGCTGGAATTTGAGCTTGGCAAGGGATGTCTTGACATTTGCCAGTGCTATCGAAGGCCCAGTGATGGAAAAAACAACGAATCATATTGCCATCGACTCGTCCTAGGCTCAAGTCGGTGCCTAAATGAGGACAGTAGGCATCCAAAGCCCGAACTTTACCGTCCACGCCCCGATATACAGCTATTTTTTGACCACATAGATCAAAAGACTTTGCTCGACCAACTGATAAATCACGACTCGCACAGATGATGTACCAGCCTTGAGCCACCACATCATTATTGTTAAAAGTAGGGGCTCTTAGATCAGTCAAGGAAGGAATAGATTGCATGTTTAACTCACCTCCTCCAAGACCGCATTAGCAACTTCCACAGGCGTAGAGATAAAGGTTGGCTGCGATCGCGGCCCAGAAACAACTTCTCCTGTAGTCAAAAATTTCTGCATGGCTCTTTGTTGCGTTTTTAGATATTGAGGGAGAGAATTCGCAGCCATCAACGACATCTCTCGATTGCTCTGCCAAACATAATCAAGCTTATCGAGATATATTTTGTAAGACTCCATTGCCTCTTGATGTGTCTGATAGCTACGATGCAACCCCTCTGACTCTTGGGTAAAGCAGGCCACCATCATTTCCTTAGCTTCGCGATCGCTCATTCCAAATACAGGCGATCGCAGCACTTGGTAGATCGCTCTATACAGCTCTGGGTCATACCAAAAGATGCCGTTGATGGCTGCCGAGAAGTGATAGTGATCGCGCTGACAACCGCGCAGCCCCAGGTTCGCAACAGTACGTTCAAACTTTGTCGGGGGTTTGAGACACTTCACAACATCGTGAGACAGAATGGTAGAACTGTTGAAGTGGAAGCTTTCATCTAGAAAGTGATAGTAGGAAATCTGGCTGGGAATGGGAGCATTGGCTGCGTCAGGATGTTTTTGGTAGTAGGCGCTGAGCTTGTGTTGTACCAATTTGCCATTCAGCGTCCGTACGCCCCGAACGGTGAAGTATTGGCAAGCCAAAAACGTATTATCCGAAGATAGTAGACCAAAACATTTGAGCTGGAGTTGCTTCCACCACCGCTTCAAAGCATTGGTATCTGCAAAGATCATGGTCTCTGCAAACGGCCCTCGCATGGGATAGGTGAAAATTCGTTGACCGAATAGGGCTGCTTCTGTCTGACTAGCAATGGTTCTAAACGCATGGATATGCGATCGCTCCTGAGCTGACTCCAGATCCAAGGTGTCACAGACCAACCGGAAATCTTCTTGAGCATACAGACCCGCCGCACTGGTCTGGTTAAAGAAAATTGTCGCGATCTCTGCTGAGACAATCTGGGAGTAATAAGCCACCCAATACAGATGGTTCAGCACAATCCGTTGACTGGGACTAGCCTGATCCCATAAAGGAGTGCCATACAGCAGGGAAAATTCCTCTGGGTTCCAGTACTCATCTTCGCACTGGTCATAGTTAAAGTTGGCAGCAGCAGAATCGATCGCGGCAGTTTGATCTTGTTGCTGATTGCGTTGGTAATTAATTTGTAGCTTGCGGTAAACCTTTTGATTCTCCAGCAAGGTATTTGTTTGAGGTTCGTCAAATAAATCGTTCATATACATTTCTCCGCTGGGAAGGGCTGGAAAGAACCACGTTCCTCTAATTCTTGAACAATGGCGTGAGCAGTGGTTTTCTGCATCAGGGAGCGTAAATAACTCAACCGCGCTCCGCTCTGGATCTCGGTTTCTAACTCTTGCAAAACCTGGATTTGTTGCGATCGCGATAAATCTCCTTTGACTTGGGCGATCGCAGCTAAAACTCGCTGTGGTCCTACTTGCACCATTTGTAGAAACAGCGTCAATGCCTCGACAATTGCACTTTGGCTTGGTTCTGCTAAAGATATTTGATTGAACAGCATTAAGCCAGAACCATGATGACGCGCTTCGGCTTGCAGAAATTCCTCAAACAATTGACCTAACTCTAGGTGACAACAGCCCTTAGCCAGACTGCGATAGTGACTTAATCCCCATCCTTCCAACACTACTTGGATGATGAACAACAAAATGGCTTTGTCTTCTGTCTCTAGCAAATCAGACAAAAACCGCAGAAACGGATCATCTGTGCCAATGGGTTCTTGTGTAAAAAAGCTCCGAATTTGAGCCAAATGGGTTGCTTCTTCGGCGGCGAAGAGGCTGTAGAGCATCCGTTCTTCTAGGGTCTCTGCTAGCAAGAGCATCTTAGCCATATAGCCCATGCCTGCTTTCTCCACAAAGTAGGCTTCTGCTAACAATCCTTGGCTGGCAACTTGCGCGATCGCCTGCTGCTCTACCTGACTGGCATCCTGAAAGATCGCCACCCGTTCTAGACCAAAATGCGTAGCATCCCAATAAGGTTGTGGTAGTTGCGAGCTTGACTGGTAGGAGTAAGAAAGCTGTGCTGTTGTTGGTAGCTGATCGCCTAAAGTGGAAGCCAAAATCCGATTAAGTTTATCTCCTTCGGCAATCAAAGGTAGATCAAATCCAGCAATGTTCGGGTGCATTAAGCTGGCCTCCGCAAAAAGATCCGACGGTATAAAAAGTCAGATACAGGTAGGCGAATCCCATCAGGTACGAGCCGTTGCCAGAGATACACTAATGTGGCATCCCGTCCGACTCTCACTCGTAATCGCCGCGATCGCCCTTCTGCCAAAGCCACCGCTTGTCGAGCCACTTGGATTGTGTTGTGGGGGGATTTGGCCCGTAATCGCTCCTTCAGCAAGTGATAATTCTGCATCTGTAACTGATAAACTTCCGAATCTCCTTCTGCCCAACCCGGATCGTGACCAAAGTTAGTGTGGCTGGCTCCTGGTTCAATCAGGGCAACATGCACGCCATGCGGCTTTAGCTCGTAATACAGACTCTCAGCCAAGCCTTCCAAAGCATATTTACTGGCGCAGTAAGCGGAGGTCAGCGGGAAACCTGTATAACCAAACGTCGAGGAGACAAAAATAATCGTGCCCTGTGCTGTTCGGATCTCAGGTAATAAAGCTCGCGTCAGAAGTGTGGGACCATAGAAATTTACCTCCATTTGTCGCCGCAGTTGAGCTTCGCTGAGATCTTCCAGGGGGCCGAAAAAGCGATCGCCTGCATTATTTACCAGACAATCTAAATCTCCTTTTTGGCGTACATACTCTGTAACTGTCTCTCGTTGAGTCGGATCGGTGACATCCAAATCGAGGATTGTTAAGCGATCGCCATACTTCTCTAGCGGCTCTGCCAGTAGTTCTCGGCGTCGGTTCGCTTGCCGCATTGTGCTGATCACCTGCCAACCACACCGAAGAAATTCGTCCACCATGCCGCGCCCAAACCCAGAGGAGCAGCCTGTAATCAGGACTGTTTTCATACGGCCTCCCGGATTCGTTCTGCCTCAAACTCTATCTTGGGTTCAACCTCTGGCCCTTCTGTCACAGCAACTTTTGCTAGTTCTAGAATTGGTTCCCAGGTTCCCCAAGTGAGTGGTTGCTGCTGCTCTACATGCTGCATGAACTCAACAATGGAGTGATCCGCTTTGGTCGGGGTTTTAAGGTTAAATTTAATCGTTTGGAAAATCTGAGTATCACCTTTGGCAAAGTAGTTGCCGACTAGTTGGGTGATAAACAAAATCAGTAGATTCAATACCCAACCTAAGAAACCACGCCGCTTTTTGGTGATTAAAACGGTTTGTCCTTCGGTTTTTCCACCTTCCAACAGCCGTAGGGTAAACATGATGTAGAAGTGGAGAAAATCGGGGCCGAGGGTGACTGTGCCCGTGCTGCCATACCAGTAGCACATGCTGTAGGTGCCCTCATTTTTATAAAACGGCAGAATCAACCGCATTAGCCAAGATTCATTGCCGCCCCGTGTCGTGTTACTGAAGGTGATGGCATTGCGATGCAGCGTCTCTGTGCGAAACACAATCTGAATCGGAAAGTTATGCACCGTATTAAAATGCTGAGCATCGATCGCATTGATCAACAGAACATTCGGATGGCAGTTTTTGAAGAAATGCGAGCCAAACATCACGTCACAGTCTGTATGTTCTAGCTCTGGGACAAATGGCAGAGATTGCTGGGGTGTCTCTCCCGTCCAGACCCAAATTAAGCCATAGTGCTCTGCGGTTGGCCAACTGGAAAGCTTGGCAGGAATCACTTTCCCTAAGCAAGGCACATCTACACAATGCCCTTGAGAATCAAATTTCCAGTTATGGAAGAAACAGCGAATGCCTGTGCCATCTACTTTGCCTTCCGCCAAATGTGCCCCCATATGTGGGCAGTATGCATCTAGGGCCACCACTTGGCCATCTTGGTTGCGGTAGATTGCCAACTCTCGCCCCAACAGTTTCGCAGGTTTGACCTGCCCTACTTTGAGATCTCGCGATCGCAGTGCCCAATGCCACCCTTGGATAAAGCGATCGGGATGATTAAAGGTTTCTGTCGGCATCCCAGCTTTGCTACTCATGATTGGTTACACCAAGGCCGCAGGTTCTAGCGTGGCAAACCACATCCGCTTTCCTGCTGGCGTTAAATTTGTTTCGGTAATCTCTGCCAAGCACACCAATTCATCTCCTTGATCGTGATGCGGATTGTGAGTAGCAAAGAAATCTATATGTGGATCTTTGCAGCGCTCTTCCGGAATGCCCTGAAGCTGACCTTTGAGCTGTTGCGGATGGGGGAACCGCACGATGCCAGTTGTTGCGTCATAACAGTTGCCAAACTGCCGCCGCGCTAGAAATTGCATCAATCTCGCCATTGTGGGAGAGGTGGGGGCATCATAGCGAGGATAAAATTCTTGCCAAAACGTGGGTAAAAAGCGATAGGTACGATAGCCCGAGGAGATCAGGAGCCAATAAAGTTTGCCACGAGGATATTTGCGCCGTAATTGGTTGACAGAGGCGATCCAAGCCCGCGAGAGTGCCGAACTAGACCAAGCGCTAGGGTCCATGATCGTGTCGCCAGAGTAGACAACGGTCAGATCCTCACCCTCAAACTCAGTTTCATACATCAGAATTGTGGAGAAACCCTTGAGGGTCTGCGATCGCTCATCTTTCAATAAGATCACCCAGTTTTTGGTCTTCAAGTCAGCTTCAAAAACGGCTCGCTTGACTCCGGAAAAATGAGTGCTTAATAGGCCATACATATCCTCGCGATCGGCAGCAGGTAACTCTGCGATCGCCACAAGGTGACTCTTCATAGTTAAAATTCACTAGATCGGGCAATTGCAATTCCGAGCTGACCAAGCCATCGACGATTTGTTGATAGAGTTCCCTAGAACTGTTAAGAGCCAACAAATCGAGCGATCGCGTCCCCATTTCAACCGTGAAGCAACGGATAGAACGAGCTAGAACCACTTGCTTTACTCCGCTATTCTCAGGAACCAAGCACAAGAGGCTAGGGGCTGAAAAGGTTGAGCAGTCGAGTTGGGAGGGATTTCTCAGTCAATTGAGTGCAACTGTATAAAGCGTAACGAGGCAGGTACGCGATTGAGTGAGCCTGTGGTCCAGCTAATAATCTGTCCCCCCAGCTTTAATTGCAGGTAGCCCTAAATAGGTAATGATTCTGCGTAAAATCATTACCTACGAACCGCCACCTAGTTGCGGTGGTTATTGCTGTAGCGAATTCTGGCTCCAGCCCATTGCAACTTTTCGCGCAGCGTTTGGTAATAAGAATAGTTTTCGCGCAAGATAATAAACTTAGCTTGGCAATCAGCGACGCGTACATCTACACGCTGTCCAGGCCAAATTGAGGTTGCCATCACTCCATCCATCCAGAGCTTGGTGCTGAGGTCGTTGTCTGCCAAGGGCCAGATACTCACCACTGAACCGGGCGGCAGCACAATCGAGCGGCTGGAGAGACTCAACGGGCAAATTGGGGTTACAACTAGGGCTTCCATGCCTGGGTGCACAATGGGTCCATTAGCAGCCACTGTGTAGGAAGTAGACCCTGTGGGTGTCGCTACGATCAGGCCATCTCCCTGATACTGATCCACTACCTCACCATCTATCTCCATTTCCAAGATGGAAGTGATCATGCGATCGGCAGACGCAGGCTTCACCGTCATTTCGTTCAAAGCGAGGTAGCGATCGCTCACCGGATCAAGATTGGTGCGATGTCCTTCATACACACTCGCTTGCACCATCATTCGGGTCTGCACTGCAAAACGGTCTTCTAGCAGCCGATCCCAAACTTGCTCTGAATCGCTCAGCTCCTCTGAAGATTCGGTAAGGAATCCCAAATGCCCACCCACATTCACCGCCAAGATCGGAATACCATCGGCAGCCAAGTGTCGGGTCGCGGAGAGCGCTGTGCCATCCCCACCTAAAACCAGCGCCAAATCGATTGGATGAGTGGCTGAGGCCAAGAACACAGGGTAGGGATTATCCTTGGGTCCGCTTGGTCCCATCAGGACTTTACAACCTCGGTCTTCTAGTTGCCGAGCACATTTTTCCGCCCAGCGCCGACTGGTCGTATCTCCTGCTTTGTGAGCAATAATGGCGTTTTTCAGTTGCACCTAAATACCAATAAACTTCAGGGTTTAGCGATGCTGGCTTTCATCCTATCACTTGCCTTTCAGCCATTTAACCAGCGCCAAGCCTTGAGTTGCCAGCCTGATCCTGCCACTGCGATCGCTGCTACATAATTCGGTACAGGGGTTAGGTGTTGTAAAGTCCAGTTATGGGCATTTTCCCAAGTCCCTCTGACTTCTCGCAAAGTCGCAGGTTCGCTAGGGACGAAAGCCACATCAAACTGATCGAGCGGAATCGACAACCCTTGCCCCAAACCTTTGATATAGGCTTCTTTGCGAGTCCAGGCATTAAAGAATGCTTCAGGTTTGAGAGCGTCAGGCAGCGATCGCAAAATATTTTGCTCTGAAACTGAAAAGACAGATTTAGCTACCTGATCAACGGGAAAATCCGTGCGGATATATTCGAGGTCAATTCCTAGTTCGCGATCGCTCGACACTCCCAATAGAGCCAATCCCTTTGAATGAGATAAGTTGAAATGTAGCGATGGAGACGCTTCTAAGCTGGGCTTGCCATAAGCGTTGTAGACGAAACGTAGGTGCGCGGGTGCTTGGTCAAGGTAGCGGCCCAAAATTAGGCGCAGTAAGCCTCGCGCCATAATAAAATGCTGTCTATCTTTAGGAAAATAAAATTTCGCTGCTCGTTCCTGTTCGTCACTAGTTAGGGTTTCATGGAACTGCTCGACCAGCGTTGGGTCTTGATCCAGGTCTGCACACCAAACATGCACTTCATCCTGAGCTAACTTCAAGTCGGCAGGTGGTAATTGCCAATAATTGTCTGCAATACGCTGCATTTGGTCCCCTAGCTCCCCAAATCTGGAGGAGATTTGAGAGGGGCATACTCAGGTAGACGGCTGACAATTTGAGTGAGTTCTTGGGTTAAAAGTTGTAGGAGCAAGGTTTGGTCTGAGTGAATGAAAAAGTGATTACCTGGGAGCATTCGGTGAGAAAAACCAGCACTGGTTCGGGTTTGCCAAGCTTGTAACATCTCCGGAGACACATCTACATCTTGCAATCCGCCAAACGCGGTAATCGGGCAAGGTAAAGGAGCTTGGGACGAATGTATATAGGTTTCTAGCACCGTAAAGTCAGCCCGGAGAATCGGCAGCATTAACTCCATCAGCTCCGTATGCTCTAAAACTTCTTCTGGAGTGCCTTGTAGCCGACGCAACGCTGCGACGAATTCCACTTCTGGTAGCTGGTGCAGTGGCGATCGCAAACTAGGTAATTGAGGAGCCCGTGCCCCAGACACAAAGAGATGCACCGGATACACATGATGGGCTTGTAACCAGCGAGCCACCTCAAAGCTGACCCAAGCGCCCATACTGTGCCCGAAGAACGCAAAAGGCTTGTCTAGATGTGGCAGGAGAGATGAAGCGATCGCTTCTACCAACTCAGGCATCCGAGTTAATAGCGGTTCGGCCATGCGTGTGCCATGCCCAGGTAGCTCGATCGCGCCTAGTTCAACATCTGATGGCAAGTGATTCAGCCAAGGTCGAAAGATGAAAGAGTTGCCGCCCGCGTAGGGAAAGCAAAACAGCCGCAAACGAGCCTGAGGATTGCGCTTGGGGTAGGTCACAGAAGTCGAAGCAGTTGGCACCAATTTTCTACTCAACCAAAACTTGCCGATCTGAGTTTACAGGCTACCGCTTCCGTCATTCAGCAACGCTAAATAAGCATTGGCGAAGATAGCTGCTTGAGTGCGATCGCGCAAATTCAGCCGATTCAGAATATTAGTGACGTGATTTTTGACCGTACCTTCTGAGATAAACAAAGTCTGCGCAATTTCTCGGTTACTAGAACCCGCCGCAATCAGGCGCAACACTTCTCGTTCTCTCGGCGTGAGTTCGCTGAGGCCAGGAGGCAGCGACTCAGCAGGTAAGCTAGCACTCGCACTCGGTTTCGGTCCCATGTGAGAAAGCACTTTCTGAAAAATGCCAGGACCAAATTGGGCATATCCCTTATGCACAGCCCGAATTGCCGCAGCTAACTCCTCCGAGGGTGTATCTTTGAGCAGATAGCCGATCGCCCCGACTCGCATGGCTTCCGCAATATATTCATCGTCATCAAAGGTGGTCAATACCAAGACTTTAATTGCCGGAAAGCGCTGACAAATACTTTTAGTGGCGGCAACCCCATCCATCACGGGCATTCGCACATCCATCAGCACCACATCGGGTTGTAGCGCTTCTACTTGCTGGAGCGCAACTTGTCCGTTACTGGCATCTCCCACCACATCCAGGTCTGGCTCTAGCTCCAGCAGTGCTTTCAAACCCTGGCGCAGAATACTTTGGTCATCGACTAGTAGAACGCGGATCATGAGGGCAGTTTCGGTAAAGGCAGCTTGGCTAGAATGCGACAACCCGATCCTAGGTGACTTTCAATGCTAAAGTGACCGCCCAATGCCAAACTCCGTTCCTGCATCCCCTGAATTCCAAAGCCAGTGGTATTTTCATTCACTTCAAAGCCCTTGCCGTCATCCTGAACCTGTAACAGCAGGATGTCTTTTGCTGTTCTAACTTGAATCTGCACCGCAGTAGCAGCAGCATATTTACAAATATTGGTTAGAGATTCCTGGACAATGCGATAAACCGTAGTTTTGACCTCTAACGGCAGCGATCGCGTCAGTTCGATTTCGCAAGTTGGCAAAATTCCGGTTGTACAGTGAAATTCTTGGGCTAGGCGGGCGATCGCCATTTCTACAGATTGCCCTTGCAGCGGATCGGAGCGCAACGCTGCTACAGATTGGCGAACTGCTTGCAATGCTGTTGATCCCAACCGTTTTGCTTCTGCTAGAAAGGCTTGCGCTTTGGTGGGGTTGGTTTGCCAAAGCTTCAAAGCTCCTTCTAGTTGAATGTTTAATCCGGTGAGAGCGTGACCGAGGGAGTCATGAATATCGCGAGCAATGCGGTTGCGTTCTTGCAGGGTGGCTTGGTCTTCAATTCGTAGGGCGTATTGGCGTAGTTGTTCGTTGGCGATCGCCAGCTTTTCTCGACTTTCGCGCTCTGCCAGCAACGCATTAATCAAAAACAACACCAAAATCAGGATCAGCCCAAATAGCAAAGCCGCATTCAGTGTCAAGTTGAGGATGAGCAACCGAATGCGATCTTGCACCATTGGCCGTCCAGGCAGATTCAGCGTTTGCATGCGGTAGAGCAGCGTCAGTAGGAAGGAAGAAAACGCTAGCCCTGTCACCATCAAGCGTCCGGGCAGCTTAAACAGCAAACAACTACGAATCACTAAAACCAAATAGAGGAACGGAAATACTCGAATTCCCCGTGGGCTCAAACCTCCCGCCAAAACAATTAAACTAAACTCTAACCCTGTATACAGCAGCTTCAGCCATCCAGGTCGGCCCACAGGCAGTCGTAGCCCCATAAGCCACAAGCCGCCAATACTCAGGAGCGTCATCAGAGGAAACTGACGCATCCGGGGCAACGGCACGAAAAATAGTTCCGATAGTGTTGCTACACCGAGCAGAGCCCACTCTAAGTACAACAAGAAGGGAAACGGATGAGTTGGAACTTTTAGCGGCTGACTCACGGAAGTTTGCGGATTAGCAAAATCAAGGGTGCTGCTTTCTACTGTAAGAGCACTACCTTTCCTTGGACTACTGCTTTTATACCTGAGTCCTACGCCATCATCCATGACCAAAGTCATGCCGACTTCATGACCTTCTCCTCAGGTGGGTAGAGAATCAATTTTTTATGATTGGCTCATCCACGGATGACTGAGCTACCTCACAAACGATTTCAACTATGAAACTGAAACTGATTCCTTTGCTAGCAGGCGCGATCGCCATGACTCTAGCTGCTGCTCCACTTGCGACCCAAGTCGTTCAGGCGCAGTCCAACACAGGAACACCGAGCCAAAGCGGTCACCGGATGAAAGGCATGAAAGGCATGAACGCCTTAAATCTATCTGCGGAACAAAGGACGCAGATGCAGCAAATTCACGAAGAAACTAAAGCTGCTATTGAGCAAGTTTTGACCGCAGAGCAACGGCAACAACTGGAGGCCATCAAGGCACAGCGACAAGCCACCAGAGCTGAAAGGCAAGCAGCCAGAGTCGAAGGACAAGCTAGACCCCAAGGAGAAACCAGAGAGCGCAGAGGCCCGTTTGCCAACCTCAATCTCTCAGCCGAGCAACAAACTCGCATCCAAGAAATTAAGCAAGCGTCCCGTCAGCGCATGGAAGCAGTGCTCACCGAGGAGCAGCGGCAAAAGCTGAATGAACTGAAGCAAACTCGACAGCAAGTACGCCAAGGGCAACAGCAATAACTCCTAGGCACTCTAGCCATGAAAGTTGGATTGTTAAGCGCTCTAAACCGTTAAACCTTTGTTGATTTTGCCAGGGGCGAACCAGCGATCGCCCCTGCATTTTTAAGTCGACAGTCTCTGGAACACATCTGGAACACAAATATGAATGCCCAAACTGTTGCCACACCCGCATCGAATCCTAGAGTCGAAAGATTCTTTAAATTAATTGATCGCATCGCTGAGCTACGAGGGCGCAACGTCCCAACGATTGTGAATCTGACAACCTTGCGATCGCTGCCTACGGGCACCTTTGGTCGAGCCTGGGCCGATTTTCTAGCCCAGCATGGCCTATCACCACTCACCACAGGTTCTCGGCGCAAACAACTGCATGATGGCATTCATATTCTGACAGGCTACGGCAGTGACTCAATCGGGGAGGCCGAAGTGCAGGCCTTTCTGCTCGGAACCAAATTCAGCACCACCAATCTCCTGATTGGCTTAGGATTGCTGCGCCTGCTTTACCAGCAGCTTCCACAAAACCAAACTCCAAAATTTAGCCAAATGCCTTGGGAACGGCTAAAGCAAGCTTACCAGCGAGGACAACGATCGCGCCTTGAGCCTGATACTTGGCAACCAGAGCAGCTCTGGCAATTACCTTTAGCCCAAGTGCAAGCTTTATTTGGCCTTGAAGCGCAACCCTCCCCAAATTGAGGCGGGTCCGAAAAAAATTAAGTTCCGACGTTAATGCACAATGCCTAGCTAAACAATTTTGGGTTAAGGAATTCTAAGCGATCGCCTACATTTTGCCTTTCTGCATCACTTCTCCAAAAATCTAAGGGAGCGAAGTGTAGGAGAAGACAAGCTTTTGACGTATCGTTGATGGAGCAAAGTTCATTGCGATCGCTTAAGCCTTACAGCAAGGCAGCAGAAGTTAGGGGATTGAGAGTTGGTTTATGGCCTGGTCTAAGCAGTTGTCTAAGCAGCCTCAGCTTTGGTTCATTCTGGGCACCGTTGGCATTTTCTTATTGGCGATCGTGCTGCGGTTCTGGGGCTTGAGTCGCTTCAACATGCTAGTCTTCGATGAAGTTTACTTCGCCACCTTTGCCAACAACTACCTGACCCAGCGGCCTTTTTTTGATGGACATCCACCCCTGGGCAAATACCTGATTGCCATTGGAATCTGGCTCGGTAACCTTACTCCTTGGGGCGCGAATGCGGTTAAAAACTCCCTCACAGGTTCGCTGCTGTCCCCCTTTAGCTACCGTTGGCTGAATGCCCTAGTGGGTTCATTCATTCCCTTGATTGTCATGGGCATTGCTTATCAGCTTACCCGTCGTCGTAGCTATGCCTTGGTTGCGGGCTTACTCTCCGCCTTGGATGGCCTATTTTTAGTTGAGTCTCGCTACGCCTTAGTCAATGTCTATCTAATCAGCTTTGGCTTGTTGGGGCAGTGGTTTTTCTTGCGATCGCTAGATCGAAGAGGCGTAAAACGCTGGTGGTGGCTGATCCTAGCAGGTATTGCCTTTGGCGCTGCTGCTGCTGTCAAGTGGAATGGCTTATGGTTTTTGTTCGCTGCTTACTTGTTGTGGTTTACCGCGTGGATCATGCGCTTGGTTGCCAGGTTTTGGGGAGCAACAGCGGACCTCCCCGTTACACCCAGCGGTAAGCAATTCATTTCTCCCCTGCGCAAGCTGACTCAACTCAATCCGATCGCCGCCATCACAAGTTTGGCAGTTGTCCCAGTTCTAACTTACAGTCTGAGCTGGATTCCTCATCTCCAGCTCAATCCCAGCCCCAACTTCTGGGACGTACAGAAACGAATTTTGTCGTATCACGAGCAGGTTGGCAATGGCCCCAAAGTTCACCCCTACTGCTCTGACTGGCACAGCTGGTTTTTCATGCAGCGTCCCATTGTTTACCTCTACGAAACTGCTCAAACCACCAGCGATATCGTACCTGCCAAGCCTCCCCTCCCCCAGGCAGCCGTGAAAGTGGTTTACGACATTCACGCGATGGGCAACCCCTTACTCTGGTGGCTCTCCACGGCTGGCATTTTGTTGGTGATGTGGATGCTAGGAACCCGTTTCTACAGCTGGGTGCAGCAAGCCGACACCATTGACGCCCCCTCTAACCGACCCTCTGACCAGGCGATCGCCACTCCGCCCCTCACTCGATCAATCCCTGGGTCGATAACTGGGTCAATGGACTTGTGGATTGGCGTTTACATTGTCGTCAACTATTGGGCCAACGTGATCCCATGGATGCGAGTCAGCCGCTGCACCTTTCTCTACCACTACATGGGTGCTTCTGTCTTCTCATTACTTGCGATCGCGTGGCTCATCGATCGCTGGCTCCACAGCCGCCAGTATTGGTTCCGAGTCACAGGTGCCACAGCCATTTTCCTGATCATTTTGGCCTTTATCTTTTGGCTACCCCTCTACCTTGGACTCCCCCTGTCCCCCGCCGATTGGCAACTGCGCCGTTGGCTGCCTACTTGGTAACATCAATTCATCATTCGTAGTTCGCAACTCGTAATTTGAAACCCTATTGTGACTTCGGAAATCAGGGAAATCCATCTGCGGGGGCAAGCTTTGGTCAGTTGCTTTTCTTTAGTCTAGTTGCATCCTTTGAAGCTGAATTTAATTGATTACTGTAGTTCAGCGTTTGTAAGGAAGGCTTGCTTCACTAGCTTTGCGATTACAACTGAATTTATAAGTTTAACTATGTCTAATTCCACTGCTCCTAATCAAGTAACTTCTAATCAAGTAACCATTTCAATTGCAGGAATTACAGAACCAACCATTCTCCGATACTTTGAAAGGCTCAACGCGGCTGATTTTGAAGCAGCAAGCCAGTTGTTTGCGGCTGAGGGTGTGATGAATGCACCGTTCGAGCCACCGCTGGTAGGGCCAGAAGCGATCGCTGCTTATCTGCAAAAAGAAGCAGCAGGCATGGTGCTACAGCCTGAACAAGGAATTACTGAGGAGGTAGACAATAACTGTCTTCAAGCACAAGTAGCTGGCAAAGTCCAAACGCCTTGGTTCAGTGTCAACGTCTCTTGGCTTTTTATTCTAGATGCCCAAGAGAGAATTATTTCCGTTACTGTTAAGCTCTTGGCGTCCCCTCAAGAACTGTTAAATCTTCAGCGTTAAGGCATAAACTGCTTGGTCAATCCGTTTTTGAATGAGAATTGAGTTTAGAATTTGCTTCTTCAGGCAGACTTGCTTCTAATTTGAGACAGTTGCGGCCATTCACCTGAAGTCGGTATTCCACTCGGTCCATGAGACGGTTTAGAATTAACCATCCATAGCCACTTTCCTGCTTATCTTCCGGGGTGGGGGGCAAATAGGTGGAAAGATCAAACCCTTTGCCGTGATCCCAAATCTCTAGAGCAATGTCGCGATCTTTGAGTTCTAAGCGAATCAACACCGGTAGGTTGGGCTGATTGCGGTGGGCATGACGCACGACGTTAGAATACGCTTCGACTAACACTAAACGGAGGCGATTTGATTGCTTTGGCCAATCAACATGGTTGCCTAGCTCAACTTCTAAGGAGCCTAGCAGCCAGTTTTCAACAATAGTTAAAAACTTCAGGTCGCTGGGTACGTGAAGCTCAGTTCTCATGGACTACAGAACCTCCAGAGAGAGAATGGTTTGGTCATCTTCCTGAATGGGGTTATGCGCTTGAATGCGCTCCAGGAGGGTATTGAGGTTTAAGGGAGTTCGCTCTTGGGTGAGAAGCTGCCAGAGGCCTGTTTGCTGCAACATCGAACTTGCACTCAGAGGAGTGCCATCACCGATCCCTTCTGCGTTAACTGTTGCCTCAGTAATACCATCACTAGTCAGCAGAAATACTTCTCCTGAATTCAGAACTACATTGCCTGCCGCCGCCTGCCAAATAGGTAGAATGCCCAGTGGGACGCCCCGAGTTTTTAAGTAAGTTGGTTCTATTGGTAACGTTTCTGAAGAACTGGCTGAAATCACGGCCTGGTGAGACCATACTAGCGGATAAACGTGACCCGCATTGGCATAGACTAGCTGACCCGTGGCGGGTGTATAACGGGCCAAAACCATTGTAATAAAACAGTTGTTACTGACTAAATCCTCTGACAAGCCGCTGTTTAAGTTCTGCATCACGATATTTGGTTCAGGCGGAGCTTCTTGAGCAAGTTCTCGCCGTAGCACGGAAATAGCACTGGCCATAAATAAAGCGGCTGGAACTCCTTTGCCAGAGACATCTCCGACCGTCAACCAAATATCGCCTTGCGGATGAACATAGACTTCAAAGAAATCACCACCGACTTCACGAGCTGGATAGCAGCAGGCTTGAATCTTGGCTCCCTCAACCTCTGGCCAGCTTTGCCGTAGCAAATTGGTTTGAATTTGGCGAGCAACTTCTAGCTCCGCTCGCATTTGTTGCGTCTGCTCTTGAATGAGTTGGTAGAGCTTAGCTTGGGAAATGGCTAGAGCGGCTTGTTCTGCAACCCCTTCAATCAGTTGAATGTCTTCGGGCGGCCAGATAGAGGCTGTACTGTCTTGGTAAAGTGCCAGGACGGCGAGCAGTTCTTGCTGATAAGTCAGCGGAATAACGAGCTGCGCTAGCTCAGGGGATGTCACCCCTGTAGGGGCTAGTTGAGTTTGGCGAGTTGTCAGTGCTTGATGAGTGAGTGAGTCGGCCTCAGCTTGGCTGCCAGAAAGGTAGTGACTCGAACTTAAGAGTTCTGCTTGGGTGGGGGCTTGGTAGGAAAAGAATTCGACGGTGAGGCGATCGCTCTCGACAGGCCGCAAGATACAACAAGTTGCCTCAAAACCACTGCCAATGGTTTCCACAATCGTCTGTAGCATGCTGCGATAGTCTAACGACTCTCGAATCGCACTGGTCATGGCATTAAATAGTGATTCGCGTCTGAGGGCTCGCTGCAACTCATTCGTTCTCTGCTTCAAAACTTGATAAGTTTCTGCCGCTTGCTGCACGACTGTTTTCAGCTCATCAGGCATCCAAGGTTTAGTGATGTACTTGAAAACCTTGCCTGTATTGATGGCTTCTACCAAGTCTTCAACATCGGTGTAACCCGTCAAAACAATACGAATCGTATCGGGGAAGCGCTCGACTGTTTTGCTCAGAAATTCCGTGCCGTTCATTCCAGGCATGCGTTGGTCAGAGATGATAATTGCCATCTCTCCCTCTTGATCTAGAGATTGGAGCGCGTTGAGACCGCTGCTAGCTTTGAAAACTTCAAAATCACGCCGAAAGGTCCGATACAACAAATCTAAGTTGTCGGGTTCGTCGTCTACGACCATCAGTTTGAGCTTGCCCCCACTGCCCTGGCTCATGCGGTACTCCACTTGACAGGTTAATTGTGATGGTGGCTTGAAAGTAGTCAGAGCAACGCTATTCGACTAAGAATCAAACAAGCGGACAGAACAGAGCAGCGAGTTGCAATCTGGTCTCGGCACCTCGGCCACACATCATCTCAAATTCAAAAGTACCCTAGATTAGGGGAACCCTAACAGATGAAACCCAAATTCTAGAGAAACGGGTATAGGTTAAAACGGGTTACGCAGCTCAAACTTGAGCCTAAAAAAGTCCTACCCATAACCAACCGGAACGAACTGCGATCGCGTCACTAAAATGGGCAGGACAAAGGATAAACTCGCGCCTGGAGGAAGTTTGAGGTTAGTCGCTCCAGCCCGGAGAGTAGACAAGTAACGGCTAGTTTAGCCAACTAGACCAGAACGGAGGGCGCGAACTGCGGCTTGAGTCCGGTCATCCGCGCAGAGTTTGTTGAGGATGTTGCGAACGTGGGTTTTCACAGTCCCGACCGTGATGTAGAGTTTTTCGGCGATCGCCGCATTGCTACAACCTGCCACAATCAGCTCTAGAACTTCTAGCTCCCGCTCGGTCAAGGGGTAAGCCTCGATCATCTGGCTGTATTCATCATCAGCAGCGTTGATCGCAACTGTGTGAATTTCGCTGGGGATGCTGCTAACGGTTTGAGACGAAGGCTGGCGGGTTTGTTGCAGCACCACACGAGCGATCGCTGGATCAATCCAGCTATTGCCTTCGTTGGTAACTCTCAGCGCTTCTAGCAGCCGATCTACATTCACGTCTTTCATGCAATAAGAGTCAGCCCCAGCCGCAAAAGCTGCTAGAACGGCATCCTCGTTATCATTCATGGTCAAAATCATGACCTTAGTGGTGGATGGCTCAGGGGAATCTGACTCAGCCAGCATTTGCTTAAATCGTCTGGTTAGTTCGATTCCATCCATATCGGGCAAGCCGATGTCCACAATTGCTACATCGGGTTTAGCAGTTTCTAGTAACTTTAATCCTTCAGTACCGGTGGCAGCCTCACCAATAACTTTAACTGCGCCCCGTTGCTGGAGAGCGGTCCGTAGGCCCACTCGTGTCAAATCATGGTCTTCAATCAGGGCAACTTGAATTTCGTTCATAATCAGCTTTGCAATTCTTATAAATAAGAAGGTGAAAGTAGTTTTTCACACAAAAGGAACTAGCTCAAGCTTATCCGTCCGGCGTTGAAATAATCTATCTATCGATAGTAGGAACGGGCTGAACTATTCCGATAATAGATCTTGCTGTCAAAAATGTATGGTTAAGCTTCATTGTGTACTCGTTATCCCTTGAAGTTAACATCACCCGATCTATCCACCGCTTTATCCACCTTGAGTCCCTGCTCTGGCTAGCGAAGGAGTGTTTGTAGAGCATGAGGGACCTTGAGTGAAACAGCCGGAAGCGTTCAGAATTTGTTGAGGCTGAGCGATTTGTTTACAGTATTTAGTACAAGGACTGGGAATAGTCGATACTGAACCAAAGCCAGCTAAGAGCGGATTGCTGATAGCCAATCGTTATGGAAGAGATTCTCAAAATCTTAGTGGTTGACGATGATGAAGCAGACCGGATGGCGGTGCGTCGGGCACTCCAAGCTGCGGGTCTGTCGTTAGAGCTATCAGAAGTGGGTAGTTACAGTGCCGCGATCGCGCTTTTACAGCAACAATCCTTCGATAGCGTTCTCCTCGATTACCAATTACCTGACGGCGATGGCTTAACTTTAGTCCGCACCGCGCGCGAGCAAGGAGTTCAAACTGCTTTCATCGTTCTGACTAATCAGGGGGATGAGCAAGTAGCCGTTGAGCTGATGAAGGCAGGCGCTTCTGATTATCTGCCTAAAGCGAAACTGGCTCCAGAAAGTTTGTCCCGTAGCCTCCATAATGCTATCCGTCTGTGTCGTGCTGAAATCCAGGCTACGGCAGCCAACCAAAAATTGCGAGAAAGTGAAGCTCGCTTCCGCTCGTTGGTGCAAAACTCTTCTGACATCATCACCATTTTGGAAGCGGACAGCACAATTCGCTATGTCAGCCCCTCGATCGAGCGAATTTTAGGCTACCCTCCTGAAACCCTCATCGGTCAATCAGCTTTTAAGTACACTCATCCCAGCGAGGTGGCTAGGCTCCAGACCACTTTTACTCAAATTTTGGCCCAGCCTGGAATTGCGGCTCCTTTAGAATTCCGCATCCAGCATGCTCAGGGGCATTGGATTGACATAGAAGTGGTGGCGAATAACCTACTACAAGATGCAGGCGTGAGCGGAGTTATTCTCAATTCGCGCGATATTACTGAGCGAAAGCAGCTAGAACAGGCGTTACGAGCGAGCGAAGGGCGATTTAGGCGCTTGGCCGAAGCCAATATGATTGGGGTAATCACTGCCAGACTGACGGGCGAGATTACGGAGGCTAATGAAGCTTTTCTGGAGATGGTGGGCTACACCAGAGAAGAGTTGCAGTTAGGCCAAGTCCGTTGGGCAGCCATGACTCCCCTGGCATACCAAGAGATGGATGCTTGGGCGATCGCGCAATTGCAAACTACTGGAGTGTGCTCGCCCTGGGAAAAGGAGTATATCCGCAAAGATGGCAGTCGGGTTTCGGTGCTGATTGGGGCAGCTTTGTTGGAGTCGGGACAGGAGACCGTCTGCTTTGTCTTAGACATCACCCATACTAAGCAGACCGAAACCGAGCGAGAAGACCTGCTGCGGCAACTAGAAACTGAGCGGGGCCGATTGGAAGCAGTTCTAAGGCAAATGCCAGCGGGCGTGATTATTGCGGAGGCTCCCTCTGGGAAACTAGTGCTGGGCAATGAGCAAGTTGAGCAAATTTGGCGTCATTCATTTTTGCCTGCCGAGCAAATTGCGCAATATCAAGATTACCGAGGATTTGATACGGAGGGCCGCCCCTATCAGTCACTAGATTGGCCACTGGCTCGTTCCATTGCTCATGGCGAAGTCATCACAGACGAGGAAATTCGCATTCTACGGGGAGATCAAACCTGGGGTGTGATGCGGGTTAGTTCTAGCCCCATCCGCGATCGCGACAACAATATTGTGGCTGGAGTTGTGATCTTCTACGACGTCACCGAGCGCCAGCAGGCAGAAGCCACCTTGCGTCAGCAGTTTGAGCAATTGCAGGCGATTTATCACATAACCAATACAGTCAGTCACGCGGCTGCGCTCGAAGATATTTACGCAGCTGCTTTAGGGGGATTTCAACAAGCCCTCAAAGTCGATCGCACGGCTGTACTGATCTTAGATAGCGATCGCGTCATGCGTTTTCAGGCTTGGCGACAGCTATCGGATACTTATCGGCAAGCGGCTGAAGGCCGTTCTCCTTGGCCTACCGATGCCGCAAGCCCCCAGCCGATTTGGGTGGCAAATGTGGAAACTGAGCTAACCGAAGAACCTTTACAGTCGGTGATTTTGCAAGAAGGCATTCGTGCGATCGGTTTTATGCCACTAATCGCTCAGGGGCAATTGTTGGGCAAATTCCTGCTTTGCTACGATACACCCCATCACTTTACTGAAGAGGAAATTCAACTCGCCCAAACCATTGCTAATCACGTCGCCTTTGCCAAAGAACGCAAGCGCAGAGAAGCGAAAATCCTAGAGCTAAATCGCGTCTTGCAGCGACGGGTGGATGAATTGCAGACGTTGTTTGATGTGCTGCCCATTGGCATTGGCATCGCAGACGAGCCTAGCTGTGAAAATATTCGAGTCAACCCCTACTTTGCCAAGCTGCTAGAGATGCCTTTGGATGGTACTACTTCTTTAAGTAGTCCAGATTTAAGTAGTCCAAATTTAAGCAGCCCAACTGGTGCAAAGTCTACTCAATTCAGAGTTTTGCAGAATGGTCAAGAATTAGCAGCTCATGAGTTACCGCTGCGCTACGCTGCCGCGACGGGTAGAGAGGTTTTAGATACAGAGATTGACATTGTCCACAGTAATGGGCGAGTCATCAAGCTGTTGGAATATGATGCACCGCTGTTTGATGAGCAGGGAAATGTGCGAGGGTGTGTGGGTGCATTTCTCGACATTACAGAGCGCAAGCAAGCGGAGGAGTCACAGCGATTTTTGGCGGAAGCGAGCACGCTACTAGCGGCTTCTCTAGACTATCAAACCACCCTGGAAAATTTGGCTCAGTCACTGGTGCCGCGTTTAGCCGATTGGTGTGTAGTGGATGTAGTCGTAGAAGACCAAACCCTACGGCAAGTGGCGATCGCCCATACCAACCCTCAGAACGTTGCATGGGCGGCTGAGGTGTATCGTCGCTATCCCCCTGCCCCCAACGCTTCTAGAGGAACAGCGAACGTGATTCGCACTGGAAAATCTGAGTTTTATCCAGAAATGGACGATGCCTTGTTGATAGCAATGGCCCAAGATGCAGACCATCTAGCCTTATTGCGACAGGTGGGCTTCAGCTCAGCCATGCTAGTGCCGTTGATGGCTCGCGATCGCACTTTGGGAGTTATCTCTCTCGTTAGTACAGAATCGGGTCGGCGTTATACTCCAGCTGATCTGGCTTTGGCAGAAGATCTAGCCCGCCGAGCTGCTCTCGCTGCGGATAATGCGCGGCTGTATCGAGAAGCCCAAGAAGTTGGGGAAAATCTGCGACAGGCAATTCTGATTTTGGGTGAGCAGCAACAGCAGTTACGGACGTTGCAACGGTTGACGAATTTATTGAATCAACGCTTAGCCGACTTGCCTGGATTGTTACAGACAATGGTGCGCTCGGTCTGTGGAGCTATACCCGGAGCTGAGTTTGGCTTGATTGCGCTGCGTAACCCTCAACGCGATCTGCTGGAGCTAACCGCTAAAGTCGGTGTGGGCATGGAAAAGCTGCAACTCGATGGTTCTGACATTCGCAATGGATTTCTGGGCCAAGTTTTTCTGACCGGAGAATCGCTACTCCTGCAAGGTGAATCGCTGCGAGAATATGGCTCTGAGGAAATGCCTGCTTCCATTTATGCAGTGGCGATCGAGTCGGCTCAAGCAGGCCGCTTGGGTGTACTAGCGATCGGCAATTGGCAAGACCTCCAAGCCTTTGATGATGAAGATCAGCGATTGTTAGTGGCTTTTGGTGAGCAAGCGGCAATCGCAATCAACAATGCTCGTCTGATCAATGTTTTGGAGGAACGCGAAGAGCGCTTAGCGGTGCAGAATGACATTTTGGCCCGTCAGAACTCGGAGCTAGAACGGCAACGCCAACAAATTCAACTGCAAAATCTCCAACTCCTAGAAGCGGCTCAGCTCAAATCTCAGTTTCTAGCCACTATGTCTCACGAGCTGCGAACTCCAATGAACGCGATCATTGGCTTTTCACAATTGCTGCTGCGCCAGCACCAAGAAAGGCTAAGTGCCCCGCAACAAGACATGGTGGAGCGAATTCTCAATAACGGTAAGAATTTGCTGGCGCTAATTAACGATATTCTCGACCTCTCCAAAATTGAAGTGGGCCGTCTTGAACTGAAACTAGAAGAAATTAATCTAGAGCACTTGGTCAAAGCGACTACCGAAGAGTTGCGATCGCTAGCTGAGCAAAAGAATCTGGATTTGTCGGTCAGCACTAACTTGCTGAATCCTGGCATTATCAATGACAGTATGCGGTTGCGCCAAGTCTTAGTAAATTTGCTGTCTAATGCGATTAAGTTTACTGAGTCGGGCAGCGTCAAGGTGATGGCGTGGGAAGTTTCAGCCAACTGCGTGGCGATCGCGGTTCAAGACACTGGAATTGGCATTGCTGAATCAGATTTGCAACATATCTTTGAAGAGTTTCGCCAAGTAGACCAAACCACAACCCGCAAACATGGGGGCACAGGATTAGGCCTAGCGATTACAGACTGGTTGGTGCAAATGATGAATGGCTCGATTACAGTCGAAAGTGTTGTGGGGCAGGGTTCAATTTTCCGAGTAGAACTACCGCGTCAAGTCAGCCCTCACCGCTAGACTGTTTAAGCTTGGCGAGATTTTACTCGGCTATTCAAATGGAGTTGAATCGTAACAATGGTTCCTCCACCCGGGTTGCTTTCTATGGAAATTTGGCCGCCATGTAGATCCAGGCATCTTTTAACCATTGTTAGCCCTAGCCCAGTACCAGGAATATTTCCCACATTTTCAGCTCGCTGAAATGGTTCAAACAAGTGATTTCTGGCTTCTGCTGGAATACCAATTCCGGTATCTCTAACCTGAAAAATCACTGTCTCATCCGCACAAATCAGCTCGAAATAAATATCATTACCTTCAGGCGAATATTTAATCGCATTCGAAAGTATATTGGTCAAAATGTGTCTGAGTAATTTTTTATCTAAAAAGGTCTGAACACAGTCGCCTTGCTGATGAAGAACAATCCGATGTTTTAGACCTGCATTAAATTGCATTTCTTCCACAACGATTTGACAAAATTCTTCCAAATCTAAAGGAGCTGGGTCAAACTTCAGGCTCCCTCCCTCGACTCGACCTACGGCTAATACGTCACTAAGCAATTGATCCATTGAGCGGATCGCATTTTGAATAACGTACAAGTACTCCCGTCTGCGCTCCTCAGGTAGATCGTGTTTTTCTTGTTCGAGGAGTTGGGCGGCAGACAAGATAGAAGTCATGGGGTTTCTAAATTCGTGAGCTGCCATAGACCAAAAACGGGATTTCAGCTCACTCAGTTCTCTCTCTTTTTCCAACGCCACTCGAATCGCTTCTTCCGAGATTCGTCTGCGTAAAGCAACTTCAATTGCGACTTGCAAATCTCTGGCATCAAATGGTTTCAGAATATAACCAAAGGGCTCAGTTGCTTTGGCTCGCTGCAAGGTGGCTTCATCGGCGTAAGCAGTGAGATAAATTACTGGAATATTAAAATCTGCTCGAATTTGTTCTGCGGCTTCAATGCCGTCTAATTCACCCTTGAGTTGAATATCCATCAACACTAAGTCAGGTCGTATTTCTGCTGTCTGCTTAATGGCTTCCTCCCCAGAGGCAACCGTTATAGGCACCACGTAACCTAGTTTTTTGAGTCTTTTCTCAATATCCCTGGCAACAATTCTTTCGTCTTCCACTACTAAAATTCTTTCATTGGCCATTTTTCTCAGTCCTTCCGATATTGCCTATTTCAGAAAACGTAATTACAAAAGCTGTGCCATTGCTTCTATCAAGCGCGATCGCCCCATCCAACTGTTCTGTGAAGACACACACCAACTCCAAACCCAAGGATTCAGTGTTGCGAAAATCAATATCTTCCGGAAACCCCATGCCATTATCCCGAACAATTAAAGTGAATTGATTGTCATTGCCTGAGGTAATGCTGATTTGAATTTCATTGTCTGGATTTGATCCTGAGAAAGCATGCTTTAAGGCATTTGAAACTAATTCATTAATAATGAGGCCACAAGGAATTGCTGTATCAATATTTAGCCAAACTCCGATAGCATTGGTCGTCAAGGTAACAGTTGCAGCAAAAGCAACATAGGAACGAATTAAATTTTCTGTCAAATCGCGAATATATTCATCAAAGTTTATTTTTAGTAAGTTGCTGGACTGGTAAAGCTTTTCGTGGATTAGTGCCATCGAGCGAATGCGGTTTTGGCTGTCGTTAAACAATGCCAAGATTTTGTCATCTTTGACATAATCAGATTGCAGTCTCAAGACGCTAGAGATGACTTGCAAATTGTTTTTAACTCGATGGTGAATTTCCTTCAGCAGCACTTCTTTCTCTTTCAGAGAAAGCTTTAGCTGTTCTTCTGCCCGTTTGCGCTCAGCTAATTCGTTCTGGACTTGGTGATAGAGTTCAGATTGCTGAATGGCGATCGCCATATGCGTGGCTAGTTGCTTGAGTAACTCAACCTCAAACTGTCGCCAGCGTCTAGGCCCTGCACAATGGTAGGCACACAACAACCCCCACAGATGCTCGCCTTGCAAGATTGGGACTACGAGGCTAGCGCGGATGTCATACAAGACCAAAATATCAATATGGCATTGAGTTAAACCCGCTCTATAGATATCTTCGGTGACTTGAGTGCGTCCTTTTTTGTAGGCTTGGGCGTAATTTTGGCCGAAGCAGGTATCTCGAATGTTGCTGTTGAGGGCAGGCCTCCAACCCTCTGCCACTGATTCGACGACAACAGTGCCGCTCATGTCTGGATTGAAGCGGTAGATAATCACTCGGTCCGTCTGCAAAAAGCGTCGGACTTCATTCACAGCAGTCTGAAGAATTTCGTTTAAGTTGAGAGACTCCCGAATATGGAGCGCCATCGCTGTCAGAATTTGGCTGCACTGTAGCTGCTCGAGTAACTCTGCTGGATTTTCTAACAGCTGCGTTTCTAGGTCAGTATGCCAACTTTGAGTTCGTTGGTTTTTTTCGACTTCAAAATCCTCAATCGATCGCTGTAACTGTGCCACAGCGCTGCGCATTTCGTCGAGATCTAAGCTGTAAAGGAAGCTGGTTGGGGAAATAACGCTCAATAACTCTCCAGCTTCACCAGAGACGCCTAGGCGCTGCACCCGCTGTTGTTGCATTTCCCAGTAGGCCACCAACACAGACTCTGAAGCCGGGAAGCATGGTAGCGCAGCGCTCATAACCTCTTGGGTCGGGATCCGTGATAAATCGAGTCCTAAAGCCCAAAGCTGGATGATGTGCCGTTCCAGAATGATGCCTACGGGTGTCGGCATCTCATGCACGGGAGTTGCTGCGCTCAACACTACATAATCAACTCGATGTGCGAGCATGAGCTGGGCTAAATCCAGCAACGTAGTGGTCACAGGAGCTTGAACTGCCGGAGCAGCTGCCAACTCTACTAGCGGCTTGGATTTCAGCAGTTCATCTAGCTGTAATACATTCCGAATGCTGGCGGGTGTGATTAGCCCCACCCATTGGCCTTGCGGGTCTACGATGGGCAAATGCTGAATTTGATGTTGCCGTAGGAGCGCTAGGGCAGTAAAAACATCTTGATGCTCGGTCTGATTTAGGGCGATCGCCGGTCGCTGCATGACCTGATCAACCCTGGTCTCTGCCAAGTTTTGATTTGTAGTAATTACCTGGATCGCCTCTCGCTCGGAAAACACACCTAGTAACTGTGAGCCTTCAACCACCAGAATGGCGCTAGCGCGGGCTTCACCCATTAAAACGATGTTACGCGACAGTTCTAAACTGGGTAGTACGCAGCTGCTTTGGGCTTTGCTCATCATGGCAATTACCTCTGCCACTGAGGTGTCAGGAGATGCCGTTAAAGGACGCCGATCGATCGCAGTCTCTAAAGCCAATGGAGAGGTTAACGGATCTTGTGCTTGCATAGTTGAGCAGGTGGTTGTTGCAGGCTAGCTACTAAGAGCGATCGTGGATACGACCCGTTATCTTTTAAGTTGAGTTTTTCTTAAGGTACCTTGTTAGAAAAGCTTGCTCAATGACCTTTTTGGAGATAAAAAGCGGCGCATAGAGTTAAAACTGCTCAGGCTGCATATGTCTAAGGGCGAGTCAGTCTGGCTGCCGTTCGGCCAACCGGAGTTTTGCGGAACGCGATCGCGGATTGTTCTCCAGTTCGTCTGGTTGGGGCAAGATGGGCTTTTTGGTCAGCACTTTGAGCAAGGGTGAATCTCGCAATCTATGTTTCACTAAGCGATCTTCTAAGCTATGAAAACTAATCACGCCAATTCTGCCCTCCGGTGCTAACCAACCCGGTGCAGTGTCAAGAAATGTTTCTAAAACCTTGAGTTCTTGATTCACCGCAATCCGCAACGCTTGAAACACTCTAGTCGCGGGGTGAATGCGGCCATAGCGGTAGGAACGGGGGACACAACGCGCGATCGCTTCTGCCAATTCTGTCGTGGTTTGGAAGGGTCGTCGCTCCACAATATTGCGGGCAATCCGGCGCGACAGCCGTTCTTCGCCATAGTTATAGAAGATATTCGCTAGTTCTACCTCATCCCCAAAATTAATCAACTCAGCGGCGGTGAGGTCTTGGCGTTGGTCCATCCGCATGTCGAGACTGGCTTCGTGACGAAAACTGAACCCCCGGTCGGGAATATCAAACTGGGCCGAACTTACGCCTAAATCGGCAATGATGCCGTCAAATCGTAGTTTTCCGGGGTCGTAAGTGGCGAAGTTGCGATGGTAGAACTGGACGCGATCGCCAAACTCAGCCAAATTTGCCTGCGCGGCGGCGATCGCTTGTTCGTCCTGATCTAGGGCTGTGACTTGCACATCCGGTGAGGCTTCTAGGATTAAGCGACTGTGCCCGCCGCCACCCACGGTCACATCTAAATAATGGCCGCCCGCTCGGACTTCCAAGCCTGCAATCAGTTCTCGGCTCAGCACTGAGACATGGACAAAGGCTGGGGTGTCCGAGTTGAGCAGTTCTTGGGAGTCCGTGGTCATGCTGGGTCCTTACCGTCGATAGATCGCTGTGGGCGCTACTTGGCGTAATTTCTTTTCTCTATTTTTGGTGTGCTTGTTCAGCAGCAGGATGTAAGTCTGCTTAGGAAATTCCATGCCATCGGCAATCTGATCAATAAATTTTTGATCGACCTGATCGCTGTTGGTCTCCCAAAACCGCTGCTGGCGCTTCACCGCCAATACATAAAAAGCTTCTTCGGGAAAGTAATGCATCACTTTCCGCACCAAGTATGCCTCTTTCAATTGATCATACCGAGCGAACTGCGTTACCAGAGATTTAATCGCCTCCGCTGAGAAATCATGGGCTTGAAATTCGTCGCTGGCTTGTACAGAAGAACGCTCTCGTCGGGCCAACATCAAGGTTTCGTAGTGCTGTTCCGCCCGTTTCTGATAAATCTGAATTTGCTCTGTTTGCCCTTGGTGGGACAAAAAATTCAGAATCAGTTCGTATCCTGATGAGGCCCAGTCGAAGCGAGCCGCGATCGCCTTTTCGATGTGCTCAATGCCTGCTGCTTCTTGCTGCTCTAGCAACACTTGCCCGAGGGTGTAATGAGCAGCAGCATGCTCAGGGTCCATCGTCAGCACTGCTTCTAACAGAGGAATTGCAGCGGCTGAGTCCCGAACTTCTAAAGTTAATCTGGCTCGCTCCCAAGCTGCTTCTAGCGTCAAAGGCTGACTTTGGGCTTGGGTTTCTAGAACTTGCAACTGTTTCTGGCATTCCTGAAGGTGGGCATATCGCTGCCGCCAAGAAGTTGCCATCTGCTCCTGCCATTGGCGATCGAAATGAGCCGTGAGCTGAGTTAAGGTTGACCCCAACAGCACTCTGGCAGCACTGACCGATACAGGCTGGGGTAGTGTCAGGGGGTGATCAGGTGAGAGCGAGACACCTAGGGCAGAAAGGCGATCGCTGAGGCAAGGATGGGTATCGGCATAATCGGTTTTGCAGGCTAGGGCATGGTTGAGCCATTGCTTAGCAGTTGCAGGCTCCGCAGGCTGGCGTAGGGCTGTGGTCAAGTTGGTAAAGGCGGTGGCGGGTGGCTCAATCTGCTGCTCTACCTGTTGGTAAATTTTAGGCCAATAGGCACTTTCCAAGAATTGAGCTTGAATATTCACGTTAATCAGGGCAGCGGCAGCATGATTCGCTCCTGCTAACTCGGCGGCACAGCGATCGGCTTCATATTCGTTATTGCGGGCGAGGACAAACGAATAAGCATTAAAGAACGGCGCATGCCAGTTAAAAAATCGTTCAAACAGGAACCAAGAACCCTGCTGTTCGCTGTGCTGTAGTCGCTCAAATAGTTGGGCATAGGTTTTACGAACACGGTAGATCCAACCTGAGAAGCGACTGTGATTTCCGGAGAGGTGACCCAGTTCGTGAGCCAGTACTGCCCGGAATTGCTCTAGGGAAAGGGCTTGCAGCAGCGGCAGACCCAACAGCAAGTAATTTTTTTGCCAACCCAACATGCCGAGGCGAGGAACTTGCGCGACAGCCGCGTTGAATTCCTCGGTCACTAACACATGATGAAAACGGGGAGCTTGTAGTTTTGTGGTGAGTTCGTCTAGCAGCGCGAACAGTTGGGGAGCCTGCTGTCGAGACAGAGGTAAGCCTGTAGGTGGTGGAAAGGTGACCCAGAGCGATCGCAGCGCAATTAAAGCGGGAATTAATACCAGAATTGCCAGCTTGATCATGGCGGTATGAATACGACCGCTGAAAAACATGAACCAAGCGATCGCCGCAAACACAGCCAATAGCCCAGCAATTACAGCAAAGATATAGACATATCCCAGCACTGCCAACAAACCCACTCGCATTCTGTAAGTGGCAGGCTGCTGGCGAGCCAATTTTTCTAAACGCTGGATCAACGCTTCAAACTTTTCTTCTGTCCAAGCCATAGCCCCTCCTTCGCCTCAGCAACTGAAGACTGTAATTGGAAATCCTCCATCAGATTTCCCAGCCAACTCTTCAATTCAAGTAGGCGGATTTACTGAATTGGTCGTGCATTGATACTGCTGAATGAGGCTGCGATCGCCTTGACCCATCAATCGTGCTTGATAGTGATAGTTCACAAAATCAATCGGGCTAGCTGAATCACAGCCAATTTTGGGAGCCGCAACTCTCTATAATTAAGAAAATGCAATAAATTGAGTACATAACAGACCGTGCCCATCCGCCACGCTTAGTGACGAGTTGTAGCGACGATTCGGAGAAAAATTTCTTCGTGATGCGCTGCTGACTTGCCATTAACCACAAACCACTGATAGGTGCGGTTGCCGAAACGACGTAAAGGGGAGACTGCTCACCGATGGCAAAGATTGAAACCCGCACAGAACCCATGGTTTTGAACATGGGGCCTCACCATCCCTCCATGCATGGTGTGTTGAGGTTGGTTGTTACCCTGGACGGGGAAGATGTGGTGGACTGCGAGCCAGTGATTGGCTACTTGCACCGTGGCATGGAAAAAATTGCCGAGAACCGTACCAACATCATGTACGTCCCTTACGTCAGCCGTTGGGACTATGCAGCCGGGATGTTTAATGAAGCGGTGACGGTGAATGCTCCCGAAAAGCTGGCCGATATTGCCGTGCCTAAGCGGGCCAGTTATATCCGCGTGATCATGCTGGAGCTGAACCGTATTGCTAACCACTTGCTGTGGCTTGGCCCATTCCTAGCAGACGTAGGAGCACAGACTCCCTTCTTCTACATCTTCCGCGAACGGGAAATGATTTATGACCTGTGGGAGGCCGCGACTGGTTACCGCATGGTCAATAACAACTACTTCCGCATTGGTGGAGTTGCTGCTGACTTGCCCTACGGTTGGGTAGACAAGTGCGAAGACTTCTGCGACTACTTCCTACCTAAAGTGGATGAGTACGAGCGCCTGATCACCGACAACCCCATTTTCCGCCGCCGGGTTGAAGGCTTGGGCACCATTAGCCGCCAAGAAGCGATTAACTGGGGTCTTTCTGGCCCCATGCTGCGGGCTTCTGGCGTGAAATGGGACTTGCGTAAGGTTGATCACTACGAGTGCTACGACGACTTTGACTGGGATGTGCAGTGGGAAACCGCAGGCGATTGCTTTGCCCGCTACATCGTGCGGATTCGGGAGATGCGTGAATCGGTCAAGATTATTCGTCAGGCGATCGCGGGATTGCCAGGTGGCCCTTACGAAAATCTAGAAGCCAAGCGGATGTCTGCGGGTCCCAAATCTGAGTGGAACGAGTTTGACTACCAATTCATTGGTAAGAAGATTGCTCCCACCTTTAAGATCCCCTCGGGCGAACACTACGTCCGAGTCGAGAGCGGTAAAGGCGAATTGGGGATTTACATCGTTGGGGACGACACGGTTTTCCCTTGGCGTTGGAAAATTCGGGCGGCTGACTTCAATAACCTACAAATTTTCCCCCACATTGTCCGCGGTGTGAAGGTTGCGGATATTGTGGCAATTTTGGGTAGCATCGACATCATTATGGGATCGGTCGATCGCTAAATCTCCAGTCATACATTAGTTTCTACGCTGTAATCCGGCGATCGCATGGGGTGGGTGAAAAACCTGCTCCATTTTTTTGTGGCTTTTCCTGTCGCTAGTTCAAGTCAAGGTTCAGTAATGTTCCATAGGTTCACCTCGCTGGGTGAGGCGATCGCTCCCGTAAAAGTCATAGAACTTAAGTATTAATTCTTAGTTCAGCACTCAATTTCAACAGCTCTATGGTTCTGAATCAACGCTACGAGTTGGAGCTGTTAGCCAAGCAAGATTGGTTGCGATTTGGACAGCGTTGGTGCCGTTGACCCATTGAGCCGATTCCCCCAACCCTGGCTTTAGGGAGGTTTTTGACTAATTATGGTCAAGCTTGAAACCAAAACCGAACCCATGATTCTCAACATGGGGCCACATCATCCCACCACCCACGGCTGCTTTCGCTTAGTCGTAACCCTGGATGGCGAAGAGGTGGTAGATTGCGAACCCGTGATTGGTTATCTGCATCGCGGCATGGAAAAGATTGCTGAGAACCGTACCAACCTCATGTACGTGCCCTACGTCAGTCGTTGGGACTATGGGGCGGGCATGTTTAATGAAGCCGTGACGGTGAATGCACCCGAAAAGCTGGCAGATATCCCAGTGCCCAAGCGCGCCAGCTATATCCGGGTGATCATGCTGGAACTGAACCGCATTGCCAATCACTTACTGTGGCTGGGGACGTTCGCGCATGATTTAGGATTAGGTACCCAACCGATTTGGATTTTTCGCGAGCGAGAAATGATTTATGACCTGTGGGAAGCCGCGACTGGTTACCGCATGGTCAACAACAACTACTTCCGCATCGGCGGAGTGGCCGCTGACTTACCCTACGGTTGGATAGATAAGTGCCAAGACTTTTGTGATTATCTGGGGCCACGCTTGGAAGAGTACGAGCGGGTCGTAACCAACAACCCAATCTTCCGCCACCGGGTTGAAGGTGTGGGCACGATTGGTCGAGCCGAAGCGTTGAACTGGGGACTTTCTGGCCCCATGTTACGAGCGACTGGCGTGAAATGGGATCTCCGCAGAGTTGACCATTATGAGTGTTATGACGACTTTGACTGGGACGTGCAGTGGGCGACAGAAGGAGATTGCTTTGCTCGCTACCGCGTCCGTTTAGGGGAAATGCGCGAGTCGATCAAAATCTTGCGCCAAGCGATCGCGGGATTACCCGGTGGCCCTTACGAAAACCTAGAAGCCCAAAGAATCACTGCAGGCCCAAAATCTCAATGGAATGAGTTTGACTACCAATTCATTGGCAAGAAAATTGCTCCCACCTTTAAAGTTCCTGCCGGAGAACACTATGTCCGAGTCGAGAGCGGTAAAGGTGAATTGGGTGTCTATTTAATTGGGGATGATAGCGTTTTCCCTTGGCGTTGGAAAATTCGCGCCGCTGATTTCAACAATCTGCAAATCTTGCCTCACTTACTACGTGGAGTCAAAATCGCTGACATTATGGCAATTTTGGGCAGCATCGACATCATTATGGGTTCAGTCGATCGCTAATTCATGTGACTCACTGCATCAGAAAATGTTGATGGTTCCTATAGTGGCTTCTAGGAGAGTTTTTTAGCTTGGCCGCAGAAACATCTCCTAATCTCAGGAAAACGCATTTTCGTAGCAGAGGCAGTCATGAATTCGATTGGATACCGTTTGGAGCAGTACACAATCAAACGCCCTCAAGAAGTTTTGATTGTCCATGCCGAAGTTGAAGGAGAACCAGACGAAATTACGATTTTTAAGGGCTTTTCTAGTTCCCTCGTGCGCCCTACCGCTTTTGATCCCGAAGTGCCGATGTTGCCAGAAGGGGCCAAAGTTATGGCGATCGATCGCCTAAAAAGCCCTTATACTCCGCAGTCCCCAGTTTATTTAGCCCAAGGGCTAACTTGGGAGCAGATGCAGGTTTTGTTATCCCAGGTAGGCGTTTAGCTTGCTACTTTACGTAAAGATAACTAGTTAAGTTTAAGAATCGGTGAATTACTTACGGATTTTCCGTAATTCCTCCGAAGTAGGGTGAAGATACGCTCTAACCTCTTTCTGTGCCTCAAGGCCTATGCAGGTTCAAAACCCCAGTTCTCCTCATAGCTACGAAATCGCGGTGCCTCAGCCGCATCTATCCAAGCGATCGCTCACTTCCGAAGCAAGTTTTCAGAGGGTGAAGCAGTGGGTGCATGGCGCGAGCATTCGTCGCAAAATTGGTTCTGGCTATGCAGTCGCGATCGGGGTAGCCCTGCTAGGCACAACTGCTGGGTTAACCGTGGGGGACTACTACCAAAATCAAGCGCAGAAACAACTCACTCGCGCTGTAAAGCAAGAGCAACTGCTGAGTGAGCTGCAACGCAATGTACTGCATATGCGCTTGCACCACCACGAGTTTGTGCCGCTCCTAGAGAAACCCGCACTGTTTGAGGCTAAGCACGATCATTTCCTCAGCCATATTGATAAAACTCAGAAGATTCTGCCAAGCCTGCAATCTGTAGCTGCAACTGAGAATTCACCTACTCTCACCCAATTTTTGCAATCCAGTCAGGGGATCGTGCGTGACTACTTCCAGCAAATGGAGGTGTTTCTGAGGGAGACAAATCCCCAAGAGCTTTCAACTACAGAACTCAAAGCTAAGCAGGCTTGGTTGCTTCAGTTTTCTACTAGCGAAGCTTCGCTCAAGTTTGATGGTCTTTTAGATAACTTAGTTCAACTGATTGAAAGCAACCGTCAGGAACAGCAGCGGGCAGAAGTGGCTTTAGCCGATGCCAAAACCCTGCGGACTGAAATCATTGCCCTAAGCATGGTGCTTTCCGTTAGCATTGCGGCTATTTTGGCAGTTTTGACGAGTCGGGCGATCGCTCGCCCCCTAGAATCTGTCACCAAGGTAGCTCAGCGAGCCACTAAGGAATCGAACTTTGAGTTACAAGCGCCCATTACCACCCAAGATGAAGTCGGCTTGTTAGCAGCGGCCTTGAATGGGTTGATGCAGTGCGTCACCGAGCATACCCACGAACTGCAAACTGTACATCAAACGCTAGAGAAACGAGTAGAAGAACGCACAGCAGAGCTTTGGCGCAAGAATGAACAGTTGGCAGAGGCTCACGACCACCTGCAACAGTTGAATGGCGAGCTGGTATCTCAAGCTCATGAGCTACATCAAGCCCTGCAAGAGCTACGTCAAACCCAAGCTCAGTTGATTCAAACCGAGAAAATGTCGAGCTTGGGCCAAATGGTGGCAGGATTTGCCCACGAAATCAATAATCCCATTACTTTCGTGGCAGCCAACCTCAACTATGCCAACACCTATATGACGCAATTGATCAGCCTGGTGCAGCTTTATCAGCAACAATATCCTCATCCTCCTGCGGTTCTCGAAGCGCAAATTGCTGACTTAGATGTTGGTTTTGTCGTAGATGACTTGCCTAAAGTTTTGGCTTCGATGCAAGCGGGAACCGATCGGATTCGCCAACTCGTTCTATCGCTGCGCAACTTTTCACGCCTAGATGAAGCAGAGATGAAGCCAGTGGATATCCATGAAGGCATCGACAACACACTGTTAATTCTGAATCATCGGCTGGCTCCAGAGATTTCAATTGTCAAGCAATACAGCGAGCTGCCCTTAGTTGAGTGCTATCCAGCGCAGCTCAATCAAGTGTTCATGCATCTGCTAAACAATGCGATTGATGCACTGTTATCTAATGCACTGCTATCGCCATCAAATCAGGCGAGGAAGCAGATTACTATTGAAACTGAGGTACTGAAATTTAATCAAATAAAAATCTGTATTGCAGATAACGGTCCAGGTATTTCCAGCGAGTTCAGTAGCAAACTATTTGATCCGTTCTTTACCACCAAACCCGTGGGACAAGGCACAGGATTAGGCTTAGCGATTTGCTACCAAATTATAGAAAAGCATCACGGCAAAATTGAGGTCGCCTCTGAGATAGGGCAAGGCGCGAAGTTTATGATTACCTTGCCAATTCAAGCGATTTCTTCTGCTAATTCAGCGGCATTGCCAGCGAAGGAATTTGTTGAGGTGATCTAAATCAAGCTAGGGACGACCCAAGCGGCTCCTCAATGACTTTGCAGATGCAGGTTACAACCCTAATCCAAGTGGCGATCGCGTTTTAGATCGTGCTTGCACTAGCTAATATGACACATACAGCAAAGCCGTCTATTCCTTGATTTAGGGTAATAGTAATGTTCAAACTTTACTATTTGACTAAAAAATATTTTTCTCCGGAAATGCACTCGGTAGCGCGTTACTTAAACGTATAAACTGAATATTTTGAAAAATCCTACAGATTCATAGCTGGACTGTACACTTTATGCTCTTGGCAGTAGAGCAGCCTCTGAGGGAAAGTGCTATTCTCCACTGTGAGTGTGTTGTGAGTGGAGTGCTTAAATTTATGGTCACATCCCCTGCCCGGACGCAACGTCCTAGCTTAGCTTCGATTTCGATTTCAACGGTACAGTCTGCCCCTTCTGGACCCACAATTCAAAAACAACCGCTTCAACTCAACCTACCAGCTACTCCGCTATTTGGTACTGATGGGATTCGAGGCCATGCGGGTGATTTGTTGAGTGCTCCTTTAGCGCTACAAGTGGGTTTTTGGGCAGGTCTTGTATTGCAATCTCACACGACTGGATCAGGCCCAATTATTTTAGGTCAAGATTCCAGAAATTCTAGCGATATGTTAGCGATGGCGCTCTCTGCGGGCTTGACCGCTGCTGGCCTAGAAGTTTGGAATTTAGGGCTGTGCCCTACTCCCAGTGTTGCTTATCTGGCTCAAACCACCGGAGCGCTGGGTGGTGTGATGATTTCAGCCAGCCACAATCCTCCAGAAGATAACGGCATCAAGTTTTTTGGCCCGGATGGAGCCAAGCTACCCCTAGCAGTCCAAGCTCAAATCGAGGCAGCGCTCCGGGGTAATGCGGTAGATGTGAAGCCGCAACTCCAAGGTGGCGATCGCTGGGGACAGCACTACCATCGGCCAGAACTATTGAGCAAGTATGTGGAGTCGCTACACAAGCCACTACTTCCAGCCGTGAACTTGCAAGGCATGCGGATTGTCTTGGATCTCGCTTGGGGTGCAGCCGCGAACTTAGCGCCTGAGGTATTTACGGCGATGGGTGCTGAGGTGATTTGTCTCCACGACAGTCCAGACGGCGATCGCATTAACGTTAACTGCGGTTCCACCCATCTTGACCCGCTACGGGCAGCAGTGAAGCAGCATAACGCTCATATCGGCTTTGCCTTTGATGGTGATGCCGACCGAGTGCTGGCCGTGGATGCTCAAGGCCGCACTGTGGATGGAGATTACATTCTATATTTCTGGGGCCAAACGCTACGTCAAGCGCAAGAGTTACCCGGCGACACCATCGTTTCGACGGTAATGGCAAACTTGGGCTTCGAGCGGGCTTGGGAAAAACAGGGCGGTAAACTGCTGCGTACTGCGGTGGGGGATCAATATGTCCACGCCGAAATGCTGCGCCAAGATGCCATGTTAGGCGGCGAGCAATCGGGGCACATTCTTTGTCGGCACTATAGCGTCAGTGGGGATGGCCTCCTAACTGCTTTACACCTAGCAGCTCTAGTGCGAGGGGCAGGTACTTCTTTGGCGGATTTAGTCGATCAAAGCTTCCAAACTTATCCCCAGCTACTCAAGAATGTGCGAGTTGAGGATCGCGATCGCCGTTTGAACTGGCAAAACTGTGATGGTTTGCAGAATGCGATCGCTCAAGCCGAAGCTCATATGGGAGACCAAGGCCGAATTTTAGTTCGAGCCTCTGGAACCGAGCCTGTGATTCGAGTCATGGTAGAAGCGGCTAGTGCCGAGTTGGCAACCCACTGGGCAGATAATCTAGTTCTAGCCGTACAAGAGCATTTGACTTAGCACTACTCAGAGTTTATTTTTTGGCAGCACCGATAGCAGCTCGATAGTTTGCTAGGAAATAGAGGGTTGTTGAAGACAGCGAAAGCTACTACAGCAACCCTCTATTCTTAGATTTGCCGAGTCTGATCTTGACAAAGGCTTTTTTGCATGCAGAGATCACATCGATGTTAAATTTTTCCAAGGTTAATAGGGTCAGTTGTTTAAAGCCTTCTTAAAGCCAAGACAAACAGTCGCCGGATCAGAAGCCTAGATGCCACAATTGGTAGGCCCCTCTCCCTACTGCTGATGCCGATACCCTAGCTGTTTCTCAACTTTATTTGGGGTTCTCGCAGAAAGAATCTACGCAATTGGTACAACCCTTTAAATGCCTCTGAAACTACTGCTAGTTTCTCCGCCAGAAAATGCCACTAATTGATTGACCTAATTAGTTGTGGCTCCGCGTCGAGGCTCCGAGTCAAAGTTAAGGAGAGGATCAGCCTCATAGTTTTGCTATGCCCAAATCAAAACTGAAGTCAAAGCAAAAAGCTCTCAATGACGAAGCCCCGCCGCTAACGATGAAGGAGCGGTTGGCTCAGAAACGAAAAGCTGCCCAAGCCCGGAAAGAACTCGTTAACTACACAATTTTTGCCCTTTTACTGTGTGCAGTTGCGGGCTTATGTTTCGGTGTAATTAATGAAGATCCGAAGCCAGGAATTGGCTTAACTGTGGGTCTGCTTTGCCTCAGCCTGTCATTTAAGTATCCGCGTCAGGCAATGTGGGGATTTCTCATCTACCTGCCCTTTGGCGGAACGATCACCTATGCGATTGGCAATAGCCCTTTGCTCCAGTTGGCTAAGGACGCTTTCTTTATCCCAGCTCTCATTGGCACTATTCAGTACTGTCGGCGCGAGCGTCTGCCTTTTCTAATTCCTAAGCAGCTCATGCCAGCATTGGGAATTTTGTTTGCCTATTGTTTACTAGTTCTAGCTTTTATTAACGGCTCTCAACAGATGGCGGCTAATGGAGCTGAGCAGCCATTTGCAATGGGAATTTTGGGCCTCAAGGTTTTGATGGGCTATATCCCTTTAATCGTCTGTGCTTATTACTTAATCCGAGACAAAAAAGATCTCCATTTCCTCCTGCGCCTGCATGTTGTGTTGATTTTGGCATGTTGCGGTCTTGCCTTCATTCAATACACTTTCCTCAAGACAGGCCGTTGTGCTGGAACGGTAGCCTCGGGAGCATCTCTCTTCAAAGCCTCTCTAGACGCAAGATGCTTAGTCGGTGGTTCTCTGCTATATAGCCCTGAGCATGGGCAGATCCGCCTACCTGGAACTTTTGTTGCCCCGTGGCAGTGGGGTTGGTTTCTCATTTCCAGCGGGTTTATCAGCTTTGCTGCGGCCTTCAGCGATCCCTCATTTGTTTGGCGAAATGCTGGGTTGTCAGCAATGGCAGCAACCTTCATTATGTCTACTTTATCGGGCCAAAGAATTGCGTTAGCACTGGTGCCAGTGACCACAGTGATTCTGCTAATCCTTACGGGACAAGTCACTAACCTCAAACGCTTTATTCCCATAGGCGCAGGCTTAGGTCTGATTTTGAGCGTTGCGATGGCAGCCAATCCAGAGGTTGTCCAAGAGCGGATTACTAGTTTTCAAGGACGATGGGAAGCTTCACCCCCTCAAGCCTTCATCATGCAGCAGTTTGAATATGCCGCAGAGCGATCTGGTTTTTTAGGCAAGGGTTTGGGGCGAGCCACGAATGCGGCCCGCTCTTTGGGCAACTCAGAACTCATTGAAACCTACTACCCTAAATTACTTTACGAAATTGGGCCGCTGGGAGTGCTGGCTTTTTTGGTAGTAGCGATCAGCTTGACCATTATTACATTTAAGGCTTATCGCTCTGTGCGCGATCGCAGTTTGAGAAGTTATGGAGCTAGTTTCTGGGTTTTCATCTTATTCATTAGCTTCAATACTTACTACTACCCCTTAGATGTAGACCCAGTGGCTGTTTACTACTGGTTTTTTGCTGGCGTGATTTTGAAGTTGCCAGAATTAGATCGCCAGGAAAAATTACTCAAAGAAGCCTCGGAGGATTTGGTTAGTAAGAAGAAAGGTAGGCGAGCGAAAAAAGCAGCAGCAACTTTATAAGGAACTCAACCGCCGTGAATTGTGAAACTAAAGTGGTTAGAAAGAGATTAGATTGGATTGACCAAACCAAGGGAATTGCAATCTTAGCAGTTATCTTATTCCACTTTTTTCAAAACTACCCTGAGCGCTTTGATTTAGTCGTCGCTTTAGATCGAAATGGGGCTCGCTTCGGATACGCTGCGGTTGATATTTTTTTTGTCATGGCTGGGTTTAATACCAGCTATGCTTTAGCCTCAGCTTTAAAGACAGCTAATTTAACTGAGATATCAGTAGATTGGAAATTGTGGTTAAAGAAGCGAATCTCTCGGCTGTATCCTACTTATTTTCTGGCGGTTGTATCTAGTTTGATGCTCTATCAGTGGTTCGGCCACTTAAAAATCAACTCGATTCAGAACTTTATCCTGAGCTGTATTGGCTTGGCAGGTTATGAGTTTCAATCGATTAACCCTGGTTTTTGGTTTTTTACAGTCATCCTAGAAGCTTATTTGAGCATTCCTCTAATCTTCTATTTTTGTCGGGGTCAGACAGTCAAGATTTTGGAGTTAGGGATTTTAGTTGCTGCCCTAACCAAGGCTCTTTGTTGGGTTCTACCTCAAAGTTCACCGAGTTTCTGGTTTTTGTTGCAAAATAACTTCTTAGGTAGCTACTTTTTTCAACTTTGCCTTGGTTTGTACTGGGGATTTGTTTACTTTGAGAAGCAATCCTTTAGGAGAATTGATTGGCTAGCAGCTATTGGCACTTTTGCGCTTGGTGTTGTAATTTGTGCCGGAATGGTTTTGAGCCAAGTCAGCATCATTTATATGTTTGGGTTTGATGTGCTGCTTTCGCCAATTCTATTCTTGGGACTTTGTGCCCTTCTCCAATTCTTGAGCCAATGGCGATCGCTACAGTGGGGCATGAGCGTTCTTTCGTTACTGGGACTTTACTCATATCAACTATATTTAATTCATCAACCGCTTTTTGTGGTGGCTTTGCGTAGACTCAATCAGTTGCTTGATTTGCCCCCTTATCTTCAACTCGGCTTCTCTGTTTTAGTAGTAGGTTTATTACTTACTATTTATGGATTCTTATTTGTCAAAACAGAAGTTGTTATTCGCAAACAGACTGGAAAATTAGTGAGTAGTCAAGCTTAGATGACCAACCAAACTGAAACTGCAATGAAAAATTCAGATGTTATGGCTTGGCCTTTAATCTCGGTGATTGTTCCCACCTATTGTCGTGAGGAGGCTTTGCGAGACACCCTAGTGGATGTCATGGCGCAGGACTACCCTAACTTTGAAGTGTTGGTGGTAGACCAAACTCGTACCCACGAGCCTGCGACTGAAGCCTACTTGGAGCAACTAGCCACAGCAGGCAAGATTCAGTGGTTCCGGGTGGATTGGGCCAGCTTGCCCGGAGCGCGAAACTACGCCGTGCGGCGCTCTACGGGTGACATTATTTTGTTCATTGATGACGATGTGCAGCTTACGCCTGGTTTTCTAGCAACGCATGCCCGCAACTATGTGGAACAGCCAGATGTGGGGGCTGTGGCGGGTCGTGTCTTCGATCGCATGAAGCTGACTGAGTCGAAGAAAACTCGCGTCATTGAATATTTGCCCCCCGAAGCGATGGACCCAGGAATAGCCTGGTATCACATTGATTTGGTTCACACGATTAAACCTCAGCAAGTGTTGACCGCGAGAGGCTGTAATATGTCCTTTCGGCGGGAGTTATTTGAGCAGCATGGCCTGCACTTTGATGAGCGCTTTCGAGGTAGCGCTGTGCGAGAGGAGTCTGACTTTTGCTTGCATATTCGCCAAACGGGCTATCACATTTGGTACGACCCAGAAGCTCATCTGGTGCATTTAGGAGAAGAAACGGGAGGTTGTCACGATATCAGCACGCGATCGCTGCAATATCAACTCACTTTCTACCACAATCACTTCTTGCTAGGGCTGAAGAATCTCACCCCACGCCAAGCTCTACGGTTGTTTGCTCGCCTATTCGACTGTCACGTTTTAGGTCGGCCACCTTGCCACAAGAGCGGCTCTCCCCTAAAGATCCTGAGTCGCGCGGGGTTCTATTTCTTAGGATTCCTGAGTGCTGTTTGGACTTTGATTAAATCTATCTGGGATGATGGTCAAACCTATACACGCTTGGATCAGAACGTTAAAGTGACACAGGCACCCGTGGCCAGCCAATCGTTAGATGAACAAGCTACAGCTGTTAGCTCCATGAAGTCTTAGCAGATGTAGTTCAGACTAAAAGGTAAAGGTAGGGTTCAACGAGTAAATTCTAAACAGCCATGAGAATTTTAGTAGCTAGCCATACCTATATCGTTGATCTCAATTGTGAGAAGTTGCGATCGCTGGCCCGATTGGAGCCAGATGTTGAGGTAACAATTGTGGTGCCTCAACGGTGGCGGCCTGGAGGCGTGCAAAATACCATTATTGAAACTCAGCCTCGCCAAGAAGGTCCGTTCCGGATTGTCCCGGTTTCTAATTTGAGCCAAAACAATCAAGGGCTGCTTTGTTTTGGGCAAGATTTGGTGACCTTGCTACGCCAGTTTCGACCCCAGATTATTCAAGTAGAGCAGGGATCAAAGGCGATCGGCTATAGCCAACTGATTACGCTAAACCGTCTGCTAGGCCTAAAAGCTAAAAACCTATTTTTTACTTGGTGGAATCTACCTTACAGCCTCAAGTTTCCCATCTCCGCCATTGAAGCTTATAACTTGCGCCATACCGATGGGTTGGTGGCTGGAAATCAGGATGGCGTGGAAATCTTGCAGCAGCATGGTTACAAAGGCCCTGCCCGTGTGATGCCGCAATTGGGAGTAGATGAAACTTTATTTCGACCCCAACTTCAGCCAGAACTAGCGGCTCAGCTTGGCATTCAACCGTCTGAGTTTGTGGTGGGCTTTGTCGGGCGCTTTGTGGAAGAAAAAGGGCTGCTAACCCTAGGGAAAGCCTTAGCAGGTTTGCACGATCGCCCCTGGAAATGGATGCTCTTGGGCCGAGGTCCACTAAAAGATACTCTCTTAAACTGGGCGCAGCAAGAAGGCTTAGCAGATCGGTTGATTTGGGTGGAGAGTGTCCCGCACGATCAGGTGCAGCGGTACATCAATTTAATGAGCACCTTGGTGCTGCCTTCGGAAACCACCTATCAATTCAAAACCTTAACCTCAGTGGGCTGGAAAGAGCAATTTGGCCATGTGCTGATTGAGGCGATGGCTTGCCAAGTTCCGGTGATTGGGTCGGATTCTGGGGAAATTCCCTATGTGATTGGGGATGCGGGCTTAGTCTTTCCAGAAGGAAATGCTGAAGCGTTGCAAGATTGCTTGCGGCAGTTGATGGAGCAACCGGAGTTGGCAACCAACTTGGCGAAGCGAGGGTACGAACGAGTTCTTAACCAGTACACTAACCAAGCTCTGGCTAGCCAGTTATTGAGCTTTTACAAGGAGTTGCTTGTCGCGTGAACCAGCCTCTGCGGGTTTTGCAAATTGTGCCTTCTATTTCGCTGGTATATGGTGGGCCGAGCCAGATGGTGTTGGGTTTATCCGGTGCCCTAGCCGCTCAGGGTGTAGAGGTGACGATCCTGACTACGGATTCCAATGGGGATGCAGGCCAAGCCCCGTTAGAAGTGCCCCTCGATCGCCCTGTAGAACAAGATGGCTATCAAATCCGCTACTTTCGTTGCTCACCCTTCCGCCGCTACAAATTCTCTTTGGACTTGCTGCAATGGCTGGCTAAACAGGCTCACTCCTTCGACTTGGCCCATATTCACGCCTTGTTTTCTCCGGTGAGTACAGCAGCAGCTACGATCGCGCGATCGCAAAAATTACCATATTTATTGCGTCCGCTGGGAACTCTTGATCCCGCTGATCTACGCAAGAAAAAGCAGCTAAAGCAGATTTATGCAGCGTTGCTAGAGCGGCCTAATTTGGCTGGGGCTGCGGCAATACATTTCACCAGTGACCAAGAAGCCAAAATTTCCGAGCGTTTTGGGCTGACCACGAAAGATTTAGTCATGCCGCTGGGTGTGAGCTTGCCAGAGTTGTCTGCTCACCCCGAAGCGATTCGCGCTCAGTTAGGCATTCCTAGCGATCGCCCCCTAGTTTTATTTATGTCGCGAATTGACCCCAAAAAAGGGTTGGATCTGCTGTTACCTGCTTTAGAAAATCTATTAGCAGAAAAAATAGAATTTCATTTTGTCCTGGCGGGGGGAAACCCCCAAGACCCAGATTATGAAGCGGCAATTCGGAACCAAATTCAAGCTTCCTCGCTCGCTCCCCACACGACGGTAACTGGGTTCGCCTCTGGGGAAACGAAAGCTGCCTTGCTGCAAAGTGCTGATTTGTTTGTGCTGCCGTCTTACTACGAAAACTTTGGCATTGCGGTGGCGGAAGCGATGGCAATGGGCACGCCTGTGGTGATTTCAGACCAAGTGCATATCTGTGGGGAAGTGCGGCAGGCAGAGGCAGGCTGGGTCGGGCCTTGTGAGGTAGCAGCTTTAACTCATTTGCTCAAGGATGCTTTGAAGGATGTGTCTGAGCGCCAACGTCGAGGTCAACGAGCAAAAACCTATGCTTTGCAGCACTATAGCTGGCCTGCGATCGCTCAACAAATGGTTCAGTCTTACCAAAAAATTTTGGCGACAACCGCACGCTAGTTTTTGCTGAAATAGCTCGTGAATGGATTGCGCAGGCTTAAAAGTAGCGCATCAAGTCTGAGAAGCTATAGCAACTGATGATCAGCAATAAGACGGCAGTGACCTGGGTAATCCGAGGTTGCGAGGAAGGGATGAGGGCTTCCCGGACTAAAGTGGAGATGGCTGCTCCAATGGCAAAACTCAAACTTAGGACTAAATAAGGCCAGCCTTTCGTGAGGCCCCAGACCACATCGCTGGCCCCCCATACGAGTAGGAGGGCGATCGCTAACAGGAGCATCAATAATTCCACAAATTGGGGTGGGTTACTGCTACTCGCCAGTGCTAGGGTGTCCCACCAGGATTGCCAGCGTCTCATCTCGCCACCACTTTAATCACTACAGCTCATTATGGCTTGAACCTGTTTTGGGTTAAGCGTTTCAGAACTGACCGTAGGATAGTCCAACTGTTTTGATTTGGCTACCTGCCTTGGGGTGGGAGTTATTTATGTTGCTTTGCGTAGGTTCTCCGGCAGAACCAAGAGCTTGGGGGCACTCGCCCCCAAACCCCCGCTGAAGGACGGCTGCGTCCTCCAGACCTCCTCCAGAAGGGGTTTTAGCTGCTTGGTGTCGTGCTAGGTCGCTGTATAAATACTTTATTGCTCTCTTTCGCCCTCCAATGCTGAGGAAAATTTCCTCTCTGCTTCCTCCAGCATTGGGGGGCTAGGGGGATAAGTATTCATTTGTGCTGAAAGTTTCCTATGGGACTGGTTTTGTAAGCAAGCTATGGCTTCGTCTAGCTCTACTTGGGGGAAATTTTGGTAAAAACGGCTGACGCTGGAGAATTCTGCGGGAGTGGCTAAGAGGATCAGGCGATCGCACCATTGGTGAAGCCAATTTACCAGTTCTAGGGGGGCGACTGGGGCGCAAATCCAGATTTGGGCGGGTTGCTGTTGGCGGAGGGCTTGAGTGGCGACGGCGATGGTCATGCCTGTAGCGATGCCGTCGTCTACTAAAATGGCGATTGTTCCTTTGGGTTCGACCTGGGGACGGATGGGGCCAAATTGAGTCAGTTGCAGTTGAGCTTTCTCTAGCGTCGCTTGCAAGGCGGCCTGATAAATTTTGGTGCGATGAAGATGCCAAGGTCGAGGCTGGGTCCACAAGATTTCTCCTGTGGCGGCAACGGCTCCAATGGCTAGCTCTGGGTCTTCAGGGCGAGTGATTTTCTTGGCAATGACTACGTCAAGGGGACAGTTGAGTTTCTCGGCGATCGCAGCAGCGACTGGAATTCCACCACGAGGTAGGCCGTAAACGATCGGTTGAGCGGTGGCAAGCGTGGGCCAATCTAGTTCGGTTGCCGCTGTTTTCAATCGGGTGAATTCCTCGAAAACTGCCAGGGCTAGTTCATGGCCAACTGCTTCGCGATCGCGAAATAGCGGAGAAGGTAACATTCATCCCTCCAGCGCTCGGCAATAGTGTTGTCACTATCTTGGCTGATGTAACCCGTTATCTACAAGTGATCCAAATAATACTAAAGCTGGACATTCCACCTAGCGACAGCTCTCAAGCGTGAGGAATTGGTTCTAGAATTTATAAATCTTAAGTGAATTGAGTTTGCTTACAAATTTTTTTCCATCCTGATACTTTGGGATAGGAAAATTCTGATACATCTGCCGTCAAGATTCATGTCCAGCGAAGAACAAATTAGCCTTTTTGATGTTTCAGGTCTTCCCGCATCTCCTGCACCTGCGGACTTTGACCCAGACTTGATTCCCACGAGTGCAAAGGTACCCATTCCAGCGGGCACCTACAGCGCGATGGAGCAAATGGCTGTCCATTGCAACCAGTGCCAACGCTGCGATTTAGGTGCTAGCCGTACCCATGCAGTGGTGGGGCGAGGAAATCTGCAAGCGCCCATCATGATCATTGGTGAAGGCCCCGGACAAAATGAGGATGAAACAGGTTTGCCTTTTGTCGGGCGGGCTGGACAACTTCTAGAAAAGATTTTGGAATCGGTGCGCTTGACCACGGAGGCAGATGTCTACATTTGCAATATGGTCAAGTGTCGTCCTCCTGGCAACCGCACTCCAACACCAGATGAAACAGAAGCTTGTCGCCCTTACCTGATGGAGCAAATCCGGATGGTAGATCCCAAAATTATTTTGTTGACGGGTGCTACAGCGGTGCGGGGGGTCACAGGGGATAAACGCGGCATCACTAAGATTCGCGGTCAATGGCTAGAGTGGGAAGGCCATCTTTGTATGCCGATTTTGCACCCGGCTTATCTATTGCGCAATCCATCGCGGGAACCGGGAAGCCCAAAGTGGCAAATGTGGCAGGATATTCAAGTGGTACGGACGAAGCTGGATGAGATTAGAGGCGTTTCTGCGCCGATTAGTCCACAGTCAGGAGATTAGTTTAGAGGGGTCGAATTCGTCCAGCACGGCAGTCTCGCAGCCAAGTGCGGATGGCTTGGCCTGTGACTCCTTGAGTGCTATTTTCTGGGGGTGAAGGCGGACGGGTGGCAGGATAGGGACCAAAGTGAGAAAACATCATGGCTAATCGCCAGCCACTCACGGTTTGGGTTAGAAAAACCCAATGATAACCTTGCAACTGAATGATTTTTCCAGCTGTGTACTGGCGCTCCAGAGTAGTGAAGAAGACCTGGTGGACTCCTTCTGCTTCTGGTGAAGACGCTGACTGGTCAACGCCAGGCCCTAAAGCTAAGGGTTCAAAATCTGGGGGGCTGGTGAGGAGCACATAGGGAGCGGAGGTAGTAGAGCGATCGCGCCGGAAGAGCCGCTGGTGGACTCGGTTCATATAGCCGGGTAAATCGCGCAGGAGCAAGGCCACTACAGGTTGAAATTCACTCGGACAAGCAGCCAGCCCAGGGAGCGTAATGGGAGACGAGGGACGCTGCTCTACAGGAAAACTCGGAGGTTTGTCAGTCGCGATCGCCCCTAGCTGAAAATTCAACCCGCAAAGAATCAGGATTCCTAACTTAGCGACGCTCCATGACCGCATCTACGGATCTCCTCACGCTAGGCCACAACTGCCAATTCATCAGAAATTCGAGCAAAGGCGGCTTCTGGGTCAGGAGCAGCCGTAATCGGACGACCAATCACTAGGTAACTGGCTCCTGCCTGTAAAGCTGCGGCTGGGGTCATGGCTCTTTTCTGATCCCCTGCTTCTGCCCAAGTCGGACGCACCCCAGGACAAACCAAGAGGAAGTTGTCACCACAAGTTTGTCGCAGTTGTTCAGCCTCCTGAGGAGAACAAACTGCTCCTGCCAAGCCGCTTTCCTGAGCTAGGAGAGCCATCTGTAAGGCATATTCTGGCAGCTCTAAAGGCACTTTCAGCTCAAAAGCTAACATCCGGGATGAAAGGCTGGTCAAGAGCGTGACTGCAATCAATTTCGGCGCAGGTAGACCCGCTGCGATCGCTCCTGCTTCAGCCGCAGCCTGAGATGCCTCTAACGCGGTTTTCCCCGCTGTGGCATGCACTGTGAGCAAATCTACGCCATATTTGGCTGCGGCTCGGCATGCTCCCGCCATCGTATTCGGAATGTCGTGCAGCTTTAGGTCTAAAAAGATGCGTTTCTCCCGCTCTTTCAAGGCGGTCAAGATGCTAGGGCCACTGCTGACAAATAGCTCTAGTCCCACCTTCCAGAAACTAACTTGAGGCAAGCGCTCTACTAAGGCAATCGCTTCTGCCTCGGTGGGTACATCTAGAGGCACAATAATCTTTTCTGCGACTGATTTTTCTGTGGCTGACTTTTCTGTGACTGACATTGGGCCTCACGGTACGAGACGGACAAAGTTCTTTTTGCCGAGCTGTAACACTCGTCCGTGCAACTCCTCTGGGGAGCTGAAGGTGAGGTCTGCTTGATCTACGCGATCGCCCTCCAGCCTGACAGCTCCGCCTTGAATTTGTCGCCGCGCTTCTGAGCTGGTTTTGCAGAGACCGCTGGCACTAACTAAGTAAAACAGCTTGGCAGGAAATTGGATTTCTGTCAGAGAAAATTCTCGAACCGCGTTACCTTGAGCGGTGCCCCCACCGATTAAATCTAAGGCAGCTTTTTGAGCGTTAACAGCGGCTTCTGACCCGTGGTACTGGCTGACAACATCAAGAGCCAAGAGCTTCTGGCGATCGCGCGGATTTTCGGGCAACTCATCTAAGGCGCGAGCAGTTAGTAGCTCGCAGTACTGAGGTAACAGTGCATCGGGTACTTTTTCTAGCTTCGAGTACATAGTCAAGGGGTCTTCGAGCAAGCCAATGTAGTTGCCTAAAGACTTCGACATTTTCTGAGTTCCATCGGTGCCAATCAAAATCGGCACTAACAAGCCAAATTGAGGCGTTTGTCCAAAGTGGCGTTGTAAATCTCGGCCCACGGCAATATTGAATTTCTGGTCAGTGCCGCCCAGTTCCACATCTGCTTGCACTGCTACCGAGTCGTAGCCCTGCATCAAGGGATAGAGAAATTCATGCAGATAAATTGGATTGCCCCGCTCGTAGCGTTCCGCAAAGCCTTCTTTTGCAAGCATCTGCCCCACCGTCATGGTTGAGAGCAGTTCTAAAATTTTTGACAAGTCAAGATTGGCGAGCCACTCGGAGTTATAGCGAATTTCTAAGCGACCTGGTGTGTCGAAGTCTAGGATCGGTCGGACTTGATCCAGATAAGTTTGAGCGTTTTGAGCTACGTCTGCTGGCGTTAACTGTCGGCGCACTTCAGACTTACCAGTGGGATCACCAATTTGAGCGGTGAAATCTCCAATAATTAAAACAGCAGTGTGGCCAGCATCTTGAAAAGCCCGGAGCTTGCGTACGGGAATACTATGGCCCAAGTGAATTTCTGCTCCAGTCGGATCGATACCAAACTTAACTCGCAACGGCCTGTCTGCTTGAGCTAAGCGTTGGATTAGATTTTCATCTGGATCATCACTATCGGGTCGGTTTGGGAATATTTCACTCGTCCCCCGGTCTAGCCATGCCAGGCTTTGCTCAACACGAGATGCTTCAAGAGAGGTCATACTTTGCAATGTGGCAACGGGGTTCGCTAAACTCACTGGAATAAAAAGGCTGGAGATACGAAAAATTTAGATTTGGGCAAACTTGGGCAGACTGTGTGCCCAGCCGTTATGTGGTAAAGCCTCAACAGTCAGACTACTATATTGCCAACATTTCAGAAATACTTACCTTGACTCCACCTTGATCTTGAACTTCAATTCGCGCTTCTCAATCTCCAGATTGAGGTTAATCTATTCCTTATTTGCTTTGATCGTCTCACCTAAGATAGTTGAACCCGCAGATTTAAGTCGGGATCTTTAGACGCTCACCTAGCTGCGATCGCAGTTAAAATTCTCCGGAAGCCCCCGCTTCGGAATGCTTGATCTTAAATAACGCCTTTTGTGTTGAGGAAGTGAAATCGCCGTGTCATCTAACACCATCGGACAGAAAAAACCGGCTAACCCAGCACCGATGCTGCAATTTGTGCAGGCAGTTGCCAAAGTGACAGGAGGCACCCTCCTGGGAATCACCATGCTATCTAGCTCTGTGCTGGCTGGGGGGTTAGTTGGTTTAGCGATTAGCTTCCGTAACCTCCCTGATGTGCGGGTACTGCGTAGCTATGTTCCTACCGAAACCACCCACGTCTATGACATCAAAGGCAAGCTGCTCTCTAGCATCCACGGAGAGGCAAACCGGGAAGTGGTGCCCCTAGACAAAATCTCTCCTGACTTAAAGCGAGCTGTAATCGCGATTGAGGATAGTCACTTCTACTCGCACCACGGCATCAACCCAGTCGGCGTAACCCGAGCTTTCATGGCTAACTTGGAGCAGGGCAGAACCGTGGAGGGGGGCTCCACCGTAACCATGCAATTGGTCAAAAACTTGTTTCTGTCGCCTAAGCGGGCTTTTAGCCGGAAAGTGGCAGAGGGCGTGCTGGCTCTACGGCTAGAGCAGATTTTGACCAAAAATCAGATTCTTGAAATGTACTTGAATCAGGTTTATTGGGGGCATAACACCTACGGCATTGAAACAGCCTCTGCTAGCTATTTTGGCAAACATGCCTCCGAGCTTAATCTAGCCGAATCCGCCATGATGGCGGGTTTAATTCAGGCTCCCGAAAACTATAGTCCCTTTGTTAGCTATAAGTTGGCTAAGCAGCGTCAACTAACAGTCCTGCGCCGCATGCGGGAACTGCAATGGATCACCCCCCAAGAAGAGGCTGCGGCTCGTAAACAACCGCTGAAATTAGGGCAAATAACTTCTTTCCAAGCCAGCAATATGCCCTATGTAACTGAGGCTGTGGTACAGGAGCTAACTAAACGCTTTGGCCGCGATGCAGTCCTCAAGGGAGGGATGCGGGTGCAGACCACGATTGATACCAAGCTCCAGCGGATTGCTGAGGATACTGTAAGCCGAGGTCACTATCGTCTCTCCTACATGGCCGATCAGATGGCACTGGTCGCTGTTGACCCCAGGACTCACTTTGTCAAGGCGATGGTAGGTGGGGTCGATTATAAGCAGAGCCAGTACAATCGGGCTGTGCAAGCCCTGAGGCAGCCCGGTTCCGCGTTCAAACCATTTGTTTACTATGCTGCCTTGGCCTCTGGTAAATATGGTGCTGACTCGACTGTTTATGACTCGCCTGTGAGCTATCCAGATGGCTACGAATACTATTCGCCTCAGAACTACGATGGCACCTTTGCAGGGGCGATGAGCCTGCGGCGGGCGCTAGAAATGTCACGAAATATTCCAGCGGTGAAGCTGGGGCAAGAAATTGGCCTGAATAAGGTGATTGAAATTTGTCGGACGTTGGGCATTAAAAGCCCAATGGAACCCGTCATTTCTTTGCCTCTCGGTGCAGTTGATTTAACACCTCTAGAAATGGCGGGCTCTTATGCCACTTTTGCTAATAATGGTTGGCACTCCGAGACCACCTTTATTGCTCAGGTTACGGATAGCAGTGGCAATCTACTCTTAGACAATACGCCCAAGCCTCAGCTTGTACTCGACCCTTGGGCCTCAGCTTCGCTGAATAGTGTGTTGCAAGGAGTGATTGAGCGCGGAACGGCCACCTCAGCCCGCCTCGATCGCCCTGCTGCTGGTAAGACAGGCACAACTTCTTCCGAGCGGGATATTTGGTTTGTTGGCTATGTACCGCAGCTTTCGGTAGCCGTTTGGGTAGGAAATGATAACTACGCTCCGCTCGGATATGGAGCCACAGGAGGAACTCTAGTCGCTCCGATCTGGCGCGATTTCATGGAACAAGCGCTTCGAGGCGTACCCGCACAGAGTTTCCGCCCCGCTTCGGACTTTGAGCGGCCTTAAGAGGGCTATAGAGCACCTCAGAGTAGCCGCGCTCAGAGGCCAACCAATATAACGCAGCGTCGGGGAAAGTAGAAAACAGCGATCGCCCTAGTAGTTATGCTGCTTTTGGGCGATCGCTGACTTCTCCCTTAGCTTGCTGTGCTTTTATCGACTGCGATTCTTGAAGCAATGCCTCATGCTTGAGCAAGCGAAGTATTAGGCCGCCTGAATTGTTGATGCTTCAAGTTTGATGAGTTTAAAGCGCATAATAATAGCAATTCTTATTAGCGTCAGGAGTATTCCTCGATACTTTTAGATTGAAATTGTGAGTTCTTAAATTCGATGCAGTAGAACCATCTTTTTAAGTATTGCAGCGGTCCTTGCCTAGGAAGGAATTATCACTATTTTGGTTAAGAGTAAGTTAACTCGGCCTGCCTCCACAAAAGCCCTAGCCTATTGATATCAATCCTATTAGATCAGTTCTATAGAAACTTCTGTAAAAAGAAATTTTTTTGTATAGATGTTGTTAACATTAGACTGAATTTCTGGAGAGATCGGATATGATCGCTACCGAAGCTAGATTCAGTATTTAGAGCGAGAATGTAGTTTTTGAACTATTACTCTGGCCTAATAGGAACTGGCAGGCTATTGAGTTCGTTTGGTTTGGAGAGAATTGTGACTATTTACGTTGGCAACCTGGCTTTTCAGGCTACTGAAGAGGATCTAAAGGAGATCTTTGCGGAATACGGCAAAGTCAGTCGAGTTAGCCTCCCTACAGACCGTGAGACAGGAAGAAAACGGGGTTTTGCGTTTGTCGAAATGGAAGATGACGCAAAAGAAGACGCCGCGATCGCTGAGCTTGATGGGGCAGAGTGGTTAGGTCGAGAGCTAAAAGTTAATAAAGCTAAGCCACGGGAAAGTAGTGGTGCTTCCTCGAGAAGTCGCTACTAAGCCGCTACAGTTACAGATCAATTTAGCAATCGACTGCAATGCCTAAATTGAGTTGACTCAGTTAGGTGGTCGACGTGATGTAGCGCTTCGCAAATAATTTTTCTTTGTGCCCTAGAGTTTTTCTAATTAAGGCTCTTGGGGCACAAAGAATTAAGTGAATTGAAGAGTCAAGGATTAGGGGAGCAAAACTCTTACCCTAAATTTTGCTCTGCTGGTCAATTAAGTCAGATGATTACCGATGGCCGAGAAATTGACTCGCCAGGTTAACGACATCTCCCACATCAACCCCGCCACTTCGGTTGGTGTCTAAAAAGGAACCCAGCACGGGATTTAAATTTTGTGGGTTTTGAGTATTGGTGCCACTCCCCAAAAGATTTAAGACAATAGGAACTAAAATTGGCAGCATCGCTTGAATGGTTTGAGCGTTCAGCCCAGTTTGTTGAGCTGTTTCTTGAGTGACTTGCTGCTGCTGTCCTGGTGTAAACAAACTCTGCACTGCTTGGGGATTTGCCTGGGTGCCGCCGAATTGATTGACGATCGCTTGAGCCTGCTCTGGACCTGCGATCGCTTGCTTCTCCTGCAACGCTGAGCGGACATGGTTGCCCACAATCGACAAAACTGATTGCATCACCGCCGGATTCGAGCCAGAACTTTGGCTCAGTTGCTGAACGACATTGACAATGCCGCCTAGTTGACCATGATTAGCTTGTTGGTTTGGGTTATCGATGGCGCTGACGATTTGGTCAAAAAGTCCCATAGTTTTTCCTTGTTTACTGAACTACTACTTGAGTCCCAAAGGTCTTAGCCTTCTTGCCTGCCGCTTGCATGACAAAGCGACCGTTCACTCATTCGTCTAAAATTTTGCCTGCTCCGGAATAACTTCGCGTCTAGCTATTAGCAGAGGTTGCCAATCTCACGACTAGAGACGATTAGAATGAAAAGCATCGGCCTGCCAGTAGCCATGCCAGTTGCCATATTTGCTGAGCGATCGCCGTTTGAGTTCGTGCCATCAAGCAAGGTTAGGCTGAGTTCATGCCTTCGTCGCGCCTGATCATATTGATTGTCGGCCTCACCTTATTGCTGGGGCTGATGTTGTGGCTGATTGATTCGCTCTCTCGGCTATACTACACAATCGCGTTTACCGCCCCTCTCCTAGCCAATCTACTGCTCCTACTGCTGATTGTCTTGCTAGGGGTGCTGGTGGCTGCGTTTGTTTACTACTTGCTCGTATTGCCACAACTGCAAAAGCGCCAAGCTCGCCGACCCCAACCCAAGCTGCCAACCGCCAAAGCAGATGTAGCCGAAAAAAACTTACGAGCGGTGCGGCAGCAAGTAGCCCAAATTCAGGATGAGGTAGCGCGTCAAGCCTTGATCAACCGTTCTCGTACCATTGAGCAAAATCTCTCCCGGCGAGAACTGCGAGTCGTGGTGTTTGGTACAGGATCGGCAGGCAAAACTTCGATTGTGAATGCCTTGATTGGTCGGGTCGTCGGGCAAGTCGGAGCCCCGATGGGAACGACGGATGTGGGAGCGACTTATCACCTGAAGCTGAAAAAATTGAATCGAGAAATCTGGGTGACGGACACTCCAGGCATTCTAGAAGCGGGAGTAGCGGGAACTGAACGCGAACAGAGAGCCCGCCAATTGGCCACTGAAGCTGATTTGCTACTCTTTATTCTCGATAACGACCTGCGACAGTCTGAATACGAACCATTGCGGCGATTGGCCGAGATTGGGAAGCGATCGCTGGTGGTTCTGAACAAAACTGATTTGTATCCCGATCCAGACCGAGAAACCATTTTGGCCCGTTTGCGCGATCGCCTGCGAGATCTCGTAGCAGCTGCCGATATTGTGGCGGTAGCGGCTCAGCCTCAAACCGTGCGGCTCGAAAGTGGCGACTGGTTGCAACCAGAACCGGAGATTATGCCGTTGCTCAAGCGGATGGCGGCGGTGTTGCGGGCTGAGGGCGAAGACTTAGTAGCTGACAATATCCTGCTGCAATCTCAGCGTTTGGGTGACGAAGCCCGGACGCTAATTGACACTGAACGTCGTCGCCAAGCCGATAAGATTGTCGAGCGGTTTCAATGGATTGGAGCAGGGGTGATTGCGGTGACCCCATTGCCCGTGATCGATTTGCTGGCTACTGCGGCGGTGAATGCCCAGATGGTGGTGGAGATTGGTCAGGTGTATGGCTGCGACATTAACGCCGATCGAGGCAAGGAACTGGCCCTTTCCCTAGCGAAAACCCTGGCTAGCCTAGGCATTGTCAAAGGCGCGATCGATTTGATTTCAACTGCTTTGCGATTGAATGTAGCCACTTTTTTAGTTGGGAAAGCGATTCAGGGAGTCAGTGCTGCTTACCTAACGCGGATTGCAGGCAAGAGCTTTATTGAATACTTTCGCCACGATCAGAATTGGGGAGACGGCGGCATGACGGAAGTGGTGCAGCGGCAATTTCAGCTCAACCGCCGTGATGAGTTTGTCAAAGCGTTTATTCAAGAAGCGATCGCTCGTGTGGTTAGACCCCTGACAGAAGATGCCACAGCAGGGGAGCCGCTAGAGGTAGAACCGAAAGATCGTCGATAGGGGCTGGAATCATCTCCCCGCGAAAGTCTAAAAATTGCACCACCAGCAAGTAAGCAATGCTGAGCACGACAGCAATTACTCCGGTGATGATAGCGACAAACTTAGAGCGGTCCATGCCTCTTACCCATAACTAAAACTGCATCTGATTACCCTTACCCTTCCACTCTGCCATAGGCAGACCCTAGCTGGACGATAGAAATGTGTGATTTCCTGCATGAGTTGGTTTAGAGAAAGCGAGTGGGGACACACAAGGGGTGATTTTGGGCCCGATGACGCGGATTGAAAATTAATTCCTTGTATAAAAATCTACGATTCCTGTAATCGGTTTCCTAGTGTTTGTATCTTTAAAAACAGATTTGTAAAGTTCATTATTCTTTCATCGTGTCTTTACGATTAATTTTTAGCCAATCTCCCCATCTCTATTAAAAATTGAAAGGTGGGGTATCTCTATCCGTAGAATTAAATACTAAGTATCAATGAATACCAGCAGTGTGTTTCGGCAAATTATTGAAGAGATTGACCAAATTAAACCCAGTATTCAGTTGCAGCTTCCGGCTAACCCGAGGTCAGTCAAGCAACAAATTCAAAAAATTACCTTAGCTCAGAAAAAGCTGCGAGAAATTGAAGAACGAGTTTATTTGTTTGGCAATCGAGGCGGCAACGGCTCAGCTTATCGCACTTATCTAAGCGTGAAGGCTTTAATTCACGGCATGATTCACGATGGGAATCACTTTAAGCTTCTAGCTGAAGAATATTTTGTCGATCCAGAGGGCACAGTGACGTTGTTGCATGATGCCTACCAAAGAGATTTGGAACTCCGGTATCGTATCCACCACCTCCAAGCTTTAGGATTGAGTCAAAGCCAAATTATTTTTGCTATCTGGCGAGTCAAGGCTGAAAGCGACAAGGCATATCAGGTAGCAACTAAAGAGTACCAACGCCTTACAGGTAGTCGCCAAGCGGTACCAGAACGGGTATAAGCAGCGATCGCGATCGCTAAATGTTGGAGAAGCTAAGAAAGTCACGCCAGGTGAGCTGAAAAGCTAATTTCGTTTTAGTTTGTAAGATGAGGATGGTTCTAAGGATACCGACTCATGGCAGCGAGCGTGCTAAAGCGAAACAACGTTAATCAGTTGGGCGATGGCAAACAAACCATCATTTTTGCCCACGGTTTTGGCTCCGACCAAAGTGCTTGGCGGCATCAAGTCGCTGCCTTTGCCCCCAATTTTCGGATTGTTTTGTTTGATCATGTGGGAGCGGGTCAATCCGATTTCTCGGCCTACAGCCCCCGTCGCTACAGCAGTCTCTATAGTTATGCAGAAGATTTATTAGATTTATGTGCTGAGCTAAAGCTTAAGCAAGCGGTTTTGGTGGCTCACTCAGTCAGTGGGATGGCTAGTTTGCTGGCAGCTTTAGTAGAGCCTGATCGATTTAGCCAACTGGTTTTTATTAGTGCTTCTCCTCGCTATCTCAATGATGCAGGTTATTTCGGTGGATTTGAGCAAGCTGATTTAGATGCACTTTATGCCGCGATGGCCTCTAACTACTATGCTTGGGCGAGTGGTTTTGCGCCCATTGTGATGGGTAATCCGGATAAACCGGAACTAGCTCTGGAATTTGCCAAGACTTTGGCGCAGATTCGGCCTGATATTGCCCAAGCGGTGGCTCGCGTGATCTTTCAGTCGGACCACCGAGCTGAGTTAGGGCGGCTCAACATCCCGACTGTGATTTTACAATCGAATAATGATATTGCGGTGCCACCCCAGGTGGGGCAGTATTTGGCAGATCATATCCCCTCTGGTCGGCTTGTCCCTATTGCCGCTGAAGGACATTTGCCTCACCTCAGTGCTCCAGAGACAGTTACCCAAGCGATCGCTGCATGTTTGGCTACTTAACAACTTCCTGGTTGCAGTTGTCTCTACGTCATCCTGACTGGTTGCCTACTTTTCGGCCTGTTTTGCTGACGCTGGCGATGAGCGGCTGCGGCGGGTTAGTCGTATTGGGGGACGCATCTGATTTGTGGGTGGGATTAGTTTTAGGGTTAGGGCTCCTCTTGCCACTGCCACCGCTGATGTTGCTGCTAGGTGCAGGAATGGGGTTGGCGGTTGTCTTGGAGCCAGAACCCATTATCTGGCAGGCGATCGCTTGGGGTATTTCTGTCGCCTTGATCGTAGGGTTGCGGCGATTTTGCCAAAAGATTGAGTGGCGGCTGGCTTCACAAGCGCTACTAGCCAAGCTAACCGAAGTAGAGACTTTAGCGACACCTGATGCTTTGTTGAGGCGGGTGCTGGTGTCTCTGCAAGAGGTGACGGTTGCCGATGCGGCGATCGCTTTGCGTCAGTTGGATGAGGTGACAGCAGAGGCATTGGTCTGCTTACCAGAAACGGCTCTACCCAATGCCCTGACCACACCTAGTTTATTTGCCACTGCGATCGCCCAAAATCGCTGCCTTTATTACACAGATTATGCTTCTACGCCAGAAGCGTCCCGCGTTCTACTCGCTCAAGGTGCCCAGTCTGTCGCTATTTTGCCCTTGCAACATCCTGGGGGTTTTCAAGGGGCCATTTTACTGATCTGGCAGCGTCGAATCGCCATTCCAGTTCACATGCAGCAGTTGATTGAATCTGTAATTGGAGAATTACGCACTCTGTTGCAGTTCAATGACATCACCTTGAATCTCGATAAACTGCAAGCTCGGTTTGAAGCCATCCTCGAAACTATCCATCAAGGTGTGGTGTTTGTGGATGAAAGTGGTGAGCAGGGCTGGGTTAACTTAGCGGCTGCGATCCATCTTGGCTTAAGTCCAGGGGCGATCGATCCGCCGCTTCTGGCCGCTGCAATGGCGCAGTTAAGGTCTAGCGCCGACAACCAAGCTGAAATTGCGACTCAAGCGGCACAGTTTTTCTCGCAACCGCGCTCGGAGATTCGTAACTGGAACTGGATCTATAGTCAGCCTCAGCCCAAAGTGTTGAGCTTTTCTAGCACCATGACTCAGGTCCGCAACGTACCGGGACGGCTCTGGGTGATCGATGACATTACAGAGCGCTACTTTGCCCAGCGTCAGCTTTTGGAGCAGACTGAAGAACTCTCACGCGCAAATCAGGCGCTAGCTCAAGCAAAAGTAGTGGCAGAAGCGGCTACCCAAGCTAAAAGTGAATTCCTAGCTAATATGAGCCACGAAATCCGGACACCCATGAATGCGGTGATTGGGTTCACAGATTTACTGTTAGCGACTGACCTTGACTCATATCAACAGGATTTAACCGCCACGATTCGTAGTAGTGGGGACAGCCTGCTAACAATTATTAATGACATTTTGGACTTCTCTAAAATTGAATCTGGCAAGCTAAAGCTAGAGTTGGCTCCGTTGGAGCTACGCAACTGTGTAGAAGCATCTCTAGATTTGCTGGCTCCTAAAGCTGCTGAAAAAGCCATTGAACTGGTCTGTTGGATTGAGCCGACAACACCAAAATGGATCGTGGGAGATGCCACCCGATTGCGCCAAATCTTGGTGAACCTATTAGGTAATGCCGTCAAGTTTACCGAGTCAGGAGAAGTGGTGGTTTCGGTACAGGCTCGCCCTCTGGCAACAAGTTCTGCTAGCCAAACTTATGAAATCCAGTTTGCGGTTAAGGATACAGGCATCGGGATTCCTACAGACCGCCGCGATCGCTTGTTTAAGTCGTTTAGTCAGGTGGATGCTTCGACCACTCGACAGTATGGCGGCACCGGGTTGGGTCTAGCCATTGGCAAGCAGCTCAGCGACATGATGGGTGGGCGCATGTGGGTTGAGAGCACCGTTAATCAAGGCTCTACCTTTTACTTCACACTGATCGCAACAGCCGCAACAGCAGATTTGGTCGGCTCCCCGTCTGAAACTTCTCTGAAGCAGTTCTCTCTGTTGTCGGGTAAACGATCGTTGATCGTAGATGACAATGCCGCGAGTCGTCAGGCTTTAGCGGGACACATGCAATTGTGGGGAATGGATTGTTGTACGGCTGCCTCTGGAGCTGAGGCGCTGGCGTGGCTGCACCAGGCAGAAAGGTTTGATCTGGCGGTGATTGATGTGCAAATGCCAGAGAAGGATGGTCTGGCATTTGCCCAGGAATTACGACAACTGCCCCAGTTTCAAACTTTACCTGTGGTGCTATTGACGACCTTGGGCAATCTAGACCCCAACAAAGTTGCCCTAATCAAAGACAGAGTAGCCCTAGTCAATAAACCCGTGAAGCAGTTGCAGCTTGGACAAGCTTTGTTGCAGGTGCTAAATCAAGGTTCACCCCAAACTAACCACTATCCTGCCTCACCACCTCTTTCTCCTCAAGTGCCTCATCTTCCCCTGCGGATTCTGATGGCCGAAGACAATCGGGTGAACCAGAAGGTGATTCTGAGTGGACTCAAACAGTGGGGATATGAAATCGATGTCGTCAACAATGGGCGAGAAGCGATCGCAGCGCTGCAACAACGCAGTTACGACGTGATCTTGATGGATGTGCAGATGCCAGAAATGGATGGCCTAACGGCAACTCGCTATATCTGTCAAAATTGGTCCTCTGCTACCCGCCCCCGCATTATTGCCATGACTGCCAATGCCATGCAGGGCGATCGCGAAGCCTGCTTAGCGGCGGGGATGAGTGACTACTTAGTCAAACCCATCCGATTGGCAGCGCTAGCGGAATTGCTCAGGCAAGGCTGGCAAGCTCCAGAGTCAGCGCTAGCAAAGGTGAATCAAGCTGCGGTTTTACCGGATCAACCCTTGAATCCAGGTACAGAACTAGCCCTAACCCCAGTGACGACTATGCCTACCGAATGGGATACCAAGGGCGCATTAGATGCCAAGGCGATCGCAGCGCTGCAAGAAATGTTAGGTGAAAATGCGGCTGAAATGCTGGCCGTGGTGATTCATAACTATCTGGAAGATGCCCCCAAAATGATCGCCCAAATCCAAGCGGCTGTACAGCAACAAGATGCCGCAGCGCTGCGATATGCCGCTCATAGCTTAAAAGGTTGCAGCGCCACCTTAGGAGCTGTGACTCTGGCTCAGTTGTGCCAAGAATTAGAGGTGATAGGGCGTACAGGTATGATGGCAACAGACTGGCAAGTCAGCTTGCCTCAATTGCGGCATCTAGAGGCTGAATACGAACGAGTTAAAGCGACTTTGAACCTAGAACTGCAAACTTGTTAACGATGACCAGTGTGTTCCCCTTCTCTGATTCTCCCCTCGTCTTGTTGATCGACGATGACCGCTCGATGCGCCTTCTGTTGGCTCAAGCGATTAAGCAAGAGGGCTACCAGGTTGTAGAAGCGAAAGATGGAAAAGAAGGACTGACGCTTTACCAGCAAGTGCATCCAGACATTATTCTCATGGATGCCTTGATGCCTATTATGGATGGCTTTGCTTGCTGTGCCCAACTACGCACCCTGCCAGGAGGCGATCGCGTCCCTGTTTTGATGATTACCTGCTTAGATGACCCTGCTTCGGTGGATCAAGCCTTCGTCGCTGGAGCCACGGATTATGTCACCAAGCCGATCCATTGGGCAGTGTTGCGGCAACGGGTGCGAAGACTGTTAGAAACGAACCGCACTACCGCAGAACTACAGCAGCAGACAGAACGTGCCCGTCGGAGTGAAGATCAGCTCAGGCTAGCGCTAGAAGCGGCCCATATGGGCACTTGGAATTGGGACATGAGCAGTGGGCAAGTGATGATGTCGGCCACCACAGCCCATAACCTAGGGCTAGCTCCTACCGTCCTCACTCGCAGCTCAGAAGATTTGCTAGCAATGGTGTATCCGGAGGATGCTGCGGTTGTGAGTCAAGCAACGGAGGCAGCGATCGCCTCTGGTACTAGCCTAGATATTGAGTTACGGGTGAAATGGCCTGATGACAGCATTCATTGGGTTGCGGCTAAAGGTCAAGGAGATTACGACGCCAACGGTCAGATTATCCGGATGCTAGGCGTCACGATGGATATCACCGAGCGCAAGCAAGCCGAACAGAAAATTCGAGAGCAAGCAGCGCTTCTGAATGTCACGACCGATGCGATCGTGGTGCAAGATCTCGATAGCCAAATTGTGTTTTGGAACCAGGGAGCAGAGCGCCTCTACGGCTGGTTGGCTAGCGAAGTTATTGGAAAAAATGTCAATGAGTTTTTACCTCAAGCCGCACTGCCGCGTTTCCTTCAAGATCTAACTTGGTTGCAAGAGCATCGAGAGTGGCAGGGTGCATTAAATCAGGTAACTAAAGCGGGAAAAGCTATTGTGGTTGCTAGCCGCTGGACATTGGTGCAGGCCGAGAGCGGCCAACCAAAATCAATCTTGATGGTGAATACCGATATCACAGAGCAAAAAAAATTAGAAGCTCAGTTTCTGCGCTCTCAGCGGCTAGAGAGTGTTGGTACTTTGGCGAGTGGCATTGCTCATGATCTAAATAACTCTCTAGCGCCGATCTTGATGTCGGTACAGTTGCTAGAGAAAAAAGTGCAAGATCCGCAAAGCCGCACCTTACTCTCAATCTTGGAGTCTAACACCAGACGTAGTGCTGATTTGGTGAAGCAGGTACTCTCCTTTGCTAGAGGCTTAGAAGGAGAACATACACTCCTGCAAATTAAGCATTTGTTGGTTGAGATTGAGCAGATGGTGAAACAAACTTTTCCTCGTTCTATCACCATCGCTACAGAGCTGCTGCCGCCAGATTTGTGGGTGATTTTAGGAGATGCGACGCAATTGCATCAGGTCTTGATGAATTTGTGTGTGAATGCTCGTGATGCAATGCCTGAAGGTGGCACGCTCAGCTTGGCAGCCGAGAACTTATGGATCGATGAGAACTATGCTCGCATGTATTTAGATGCCAAGGTTGGCCCTTATGTGGTGCTGACAGTGGCAGATACAGGCATGGGAATTTCGCCGAGCAACTTGGATAAAATCTTTGAACCCTTCTTTACTACGAAGGAGATTGGCAAAGGCACTGGACTGGGGCTGTCTACGGTGATTGGCATTGTTAAAGGTCATGGCGGTTTTGTCACGGTCCATAGCCAAGTAGAGAGAGGGACGGCTTTTAAGGTGTATCTCCCGGCTAAAGCCACGACTTTAGAGCGGCAAGCTGAAGTGCAGCACCACTTACCGAAGGGGCATGGCGAATTGATTTTGGTGGTAGATGACGAAGAACCGATTCGAGAAACCACCAGGATTTCCTTGGAAGCTTATGGCTACAGCGTCATGACTGCCAATGATGGAATTGAGGCGATCGCGGTCTACGCTCAGCACCAACAAGAAGTTAGCGCGGTGTTGATTGACATGATGATGCCATCGATGGATGGCCCCATGACGATTCGGATGCTGCAAAAACTTGATCCGGAAGTCAAAATTATTGCGGTGAGCGGTTTGGTTTCTGGCTATGAGGTGGGTGAAAATAACAGTATTGGGGTTCAAACCTTTTTACCCAAACCTTACACAGCCGAAGAATTATTGAAAAACTTGCAGACTATACTGAATGGCAAGGCTTAAGTTGCGATCGCAACGCTTCAACTTACGGGTTTCGGGCGTCGTATGAGTTTGGTGTCTGGGCAAATTCTGGGGGGACATTACCAAATCATCAGCGCCCTCAGCAATGGCGGATTTGGAGCCACTTTCCTAGCAGAAGACCAGTATTTGCCCAACAAGCCCCGCTGTGTGGTGAAGCAACTGAAGCCACAGGCAAGCGATCCTTTAACGCTAGAAGTTGCCAGACGTTTGTTCGACACCGAAGCGCAAGTGCTGCACCAGTTGGGTAACTACGACCAAATTCCCAGGTTGCTGGCGTACTTTGAGGAAAATCAAGAGTTTTATCTAGTCCAGGAGCTGATTGCGGGGCACGACCTGAGCCAAGAACTGCAACCAGGTGTGCCATGGTCAGAAGCTCAAGCGATCGTGTTGCTGCAAGATGTGTTGCAGACTTTAGAGTTTGTGCATCAGCAACAGGTGATTCATCGTGATGTGAATCCGCGCAATCTAATTCGGCGGCACCAAGACCAAAGGTTAGTCTTGATTGACTTTGGGGCCGTAAAGCAAATCAGCACCACGCTTTTGCAAGCAGGCCAAAGCCCCCGAACCGTGGCGATCGGCACTCCCGGATATTTGCCGATTGAGCAAGCCACAGGAAACCCACAACCCACCAGCGATCTATATGCCTTGGGCATGGTGGCGATTCAAGCGCTGACAGGTTTAGCGCCTCAAGACTTACCCAAAGACCCCAACACAGGGGAGCTACTTTGGCACTCGTCTGCCACGGTGAGTCCTGAGTTGCAAAATATCTTGGATAAGATGGTGCGCTATGACTTTCGCGATCGCTACCAATCGGCCACGCAAGTTTTAGCTGCTCTCAAAGATCTGAAGGCAACTCCAGCGGCTACGGTGGCGATCGCACCCAAACCTCCTTCTCTCCTGCGGACCCAACTGCCGAAACTTGGTTCTTGGCGAAAAAGTGCCTTGCTGGGGGGAGTGGTAGTCACAATTGGAGCGATCGCGGCAGTTTTTGGCGTGCGGTATTTTAACTTCTCCAGTGCCACGGATCTGTACCGTAAAGGAGAAACTCTAGCCGCGCTACAACGCTACCCGGAAGCTTTAGCCGCCTATGACAAAGCGATTCAAATTCGCCAAGATTATCCCGAAGCGTGGAACGGTCGGGGCGAGATGTTGGCTCAGCTTAAGCAGTACCCCAAAGCGCTAGATGCTTACGATCGCGCCATCCAAATCGATCCGAAGTCTTGGGAAAGCTGGAGCGATCGCGGCCTGCTGTTGAACACTTGGCAACGACATAACGAGGCATTGCAGTCTTTTAATCAGGCGATCGCCCTCAACATTGACGCTCCGGAAGCCTGGAACGGTAAAGGCCAAGCCTTGATTGGAGCCAAACGGTACGACGAAGCGATCGCAGCTTTTAAGCAAGCAGTGACGTTGCAGCCAGATTCGGCTCCTGCTTGGTATGGGCAAGGCTGGGCGCTGCACAATCTGCAAAAGTATGATGAGGCGGTGAAAGCCTACGACAAAGCGGTGAAAATCAAGTCGGATTATCACCTAGCTTGGTATAACCGGGGCAATTCGCTGAGTAGTTTGCAGAAGTACCAAGAGGCGATCGCGTCCTACGACAAGGCAGTGCAATTTCAGCCACGCTTTTATCAAGCTTGGTACAGTCGGGGCAATATGCAGAGCAATCTCCAGCAATATGAGGCGGCGCTGGAGTCTTATGAGCAGGTGACGAAGCTCCAGCCCAGCAACTATCTCGCTTTCTACAGTCGGGCTTGGACGCTGCATCGCTTGCAACGCTACGACGAGGCGATCGCGGCTTATGACAAAGCCTTAGACCTGAACCCAAACGATTACTTGGCTTGGTATAACCGGGGCAATGCGCTCTACAACTTGAAGCGTTACGACAAGGCGATCGCGTCTTACGACCAAGCTGTCCAAATCAAACCCGATCACTACGAAAGTTGGTACAGCTTGGGCAATGCCCTAACAAATGTGAAACGCTATCCCGATGCTTTGGCAGCTTATGACAAAGCATTGCAGTACAAGTCGGATTACCGAGAAGCTAGGGAAGCCCGCGATCGACTTAAGCGGCAATTAGACGCCCAAGAGCGGGAGCAAAAATTGGAGGAACCGAAAGTAGAAGGCGATCGGACTTCAGAGGGGCAGGAACTAGAACCACCAGCAGAAGAGCAAAACTCTGATGATCAAGGGACAGAGGGCGATCGGACTTAGGTATTTAAATAAAATACAAAAAATCAAACTGCGAGATTCTTAGTAACAATATCAGTGGCATATATTATGATGCTTCCCTTTACATACACTTGTGATGTGAGCTTGACAGTATATGAGCAGTCGAAGCAGTATCTTGAAGAACAATCAGACATAGCTAAGCAACTCTCAGAATTAGCATGGGCTTACAAAAGTATCGGCAAAGTTATTCCTACAACAACAGAGAATTTATGGTCGGGACATTTTTTCCCTTGGCATGATTCATGGGAAGAAATTCAAGTTTCGTATAATTTGTGCATGCTAGGGTTTTATAAACAAGCAATGACCTCTCTGCGGGGCAGTTTTGAGTTGGGTCTTTTATCGGTGTACTGGAATTTGAATGATGATGGACATGAGATAATCCAGTCTTGGCTTAGATCAGACGAAAATACTCCTCGCTTCGGTGACATTTGGCGAAAACTTGAACAACACCCTAATTTTTTAACATATCAACAGCATCATAATATTAAGCAATCGCTGCTTAATCTTGGGTATCTTCATGATTATGTTCATGCAAAAGGGCATAAGTTTTCAAATGCTTTTGGGATTTCCAAGTCTAACAAGCAAACTTTCGAAAAAACTGCTTTTGATACATGGTTTTCGGCATATAAAGAGGTAGTTGATATACTATGTTCCTTACACTTAGTTAAATATCCAACTGGGGTTATTCGCTTTGATTATTCAGCTAAGTTTGGTATTGATATACCTTTTTTTGGGGGGCTTGATGAATTTGAAGTAGATCGATTAGAGCAAGTTATCGGCCAGGCAGCCTTCCAAATCATTCAATCAATTGCAGCATCAGATTCTACTGTCCAAAATCTGCTCAACTGGATTACAAGCTTACCCGATATATCTGAGGCGGAAGCTCAGACTCAATTAATTGAGGGTGACAAATCCTTGATTAAGGCTATGGGATTTAATAACTGGGCTAATATGATGCATCAATCTATATCAATAGCTGGCAATAAGCTATCCGAGCATGAAACAGCAATTTACAAGCAAAGATTAGAACATTTGCGTCAGTGGTCTGAAGAAAATGGTTATGACAAGCCATTAATAGAAGGATCATCTACATAGCAATTTCAATAAGGCAGACTAATAAAACTCTGGTGCGGATTTAGAGTCTCCTACCACTGCTCCACTCTGCCACTGCTTAGCTAAAACCTGATCGCCTGCTTGGATAACCCTAGTAAAAATGAACCAATTAATACGGGATGCCGATCGCAGTTGAGCGATTAGCAGCGATAGAATCATTAAGGACTGTTTAGCGCTGCCCTTCATGTCTCAACGCTCCCGTTCTGCCAAAAGCAAATCCACCGAGCCTACCAATGGACACCACCCATCCCAGGCAAAGTCAGTGGACCAAAACACCATTCGGATTCGAGGGGCGCGGCAACACAACCTCAAGAACATCGATTTAGAACTACCCCGCGATCGCCTCATCGTCTTTACCGGGGTATCTGGGTCTGGCAAATCTTCTTTAGCGTTTGACACCATTTTCGCCGAAGGGCAGCGGCGCTACGTTGAGTCCCTCAGTGCCTACGCGCGGCAATTTTTGGGCCAAGTCGATAAACCCGACGTCGATGCAATCGAAGGACTCAGCCCCGCCATTTCCATCGACCAAAAATCCACCTCCCACAACCCCCGCTCCACCGTCGGCACCGTTACCGAGATTTACGACTACCTGAGACTCTTGTTCGGGCGGGCAGGCGAACCCCACTGTCCTCACTGCGATCGCTCCATTGCCCCCCAAGCGATCGATCAGATGTGCGATCGCATCATGGAATTGCCCGATCGTACCCGCTTCCAAATTTTGGCTCCCGTGGTTCGGGGCAAGAAGGGCACCCATAAAAAATTGCTCTCTAGCCTCACCTCCGAAGGCTTCGTCCGGGTGCGGGTAAACGGCGAGGTGCGCGACCTCAGCGACTCAATCGAGCTAGAGAAAAACCAAGCCCACAACATCGAAATTGTGGTCGATCGCTTGGTCAAGAAGCCTGACCTAGAAGAACGTCTAGTCGATTCGCTCACTACCTGTTTGCGGCACTCGGAAGGCATCGCTATCATTGATATTCTGTCTGCCTCTGATGCTGAGTCTGGTACAGATTCCAATGTGGTTGCTCTCCCTACAGGTAAAAACGCAGCTAAAAATTCAGTGCCAGTAGCCGCAGAATCTGGTGGTCAGTATGGGCTACCACGAGAACTCGTGTTTTCAGAAAACTTCGCTTGCCCAGAACATGGCGCGGTGATGGAAGAACTGTCCCCTCGTTTGTTCTCCTTTAACTCACCTTACGGTGCTTGCCCCAACTGTCACGGCTTGGGGAGTCACCGCACCTTCTCAGCAGACCTGGTGGTGCCGAATCCAGCTTTGCCCGTCTATGCCGCGATCGCCCCTTGGTCAGACAAAGACAACACCTACTATCTCTCGCTGCTCTACAGCGTCGGGGAAGCCTTCGGTTTTGACATCCAAACACCTTGGAACAAGCTCACCCGCGAGCAACAGCAGATCATCCTGAATGGCTCCAAAGACGCGATCAAAATTGAAGTTGATTCGCGCTATCGCGATCAGAAAAGCTACGTGCGACGGTACGAAGGTGCCCTCAACATTCTCCAGCGCCAGTATGAAGAAGCCAGTTCTGATCTCTACAAGCAAAAGCTAGAGCAATATCTGGTTGATCAACCTTGCGATGTTTGCCAAGGGCGACGGCTGAAGCCAGAATCGCTGAGCGTGCGGCTGGGCCAATACCAGATTACTGAGCTGACTGGCGTTTCTATTCAAGAATGCTTGAGCCGAGTGGAAGGTTTGAAGCTGAGCGATCGCCAAGCCACAATTGGGGATTTGGTGCTGCGAGAAATCAAAGCTCGTTTGCAATTTTTGCTGGATGTGGGTCTAGATTACCTAACGCTCGATCGCACCGCCATGACTCTCTCTGGAGGAGAGGCCCAACGAATTCGTCTCGCTACGCAGATCGGATCGGGTCTTACAGGGGTGCTCTATGTCTTGGATGAACCTAGCATCGGCTTGCACCAGCGAGATAATGGCCGATTGCTCCGTACTCTCGACAAGCTTCGTACCCTGGGCAACACGCTGATTGTGGTCGAGCACGACGAAGAAACCATTCGCGCTGCCGATCACCTCGTAGATATTGGCCCTGGCGCGGGGATTCATGGCGGCCATATTGTTGCCCAAGGTAGCTTTGAGGACATTTTAGCGGCTCCTGATTCCTTGACAGGGGCTTACTTGTCGGGTCGCCAAGTGATTCACACGCCAACCGAACGCCGAGAAGGTAATGGCCGAGCTTTAAAGATTAAAAAGGCTTCTCGCAATAACCTCAAGCAGGTAAGTGTCGAAATTCCTTTAGGCGAATTAGTCTGCGTTACGGGTGTTTCGGGGTCTGGTAAATCCACCCTAATCAATGAGCTGCTCTATCCAGCGCTACAACACCATTTCGGCCATAAAGTTCCCTTCCCCAAGGAAATGGAAGCTCTAGATGGCCTGAATGCCCTCGACAAAGTGATTGTCATCGATCAATCACCGATTGGCCGCACTCCTCGTTCTAACCCTGCCACTTACACAGGCGCGTTTGATGTGATTCGGGATGTGTTTGCGGAGACGATCGAAGCCAAGGCTAGAGGTTACAAACCAGGGCAGTTCTCCTTCAACGTCAAAGGTGGACGCTGTGAAGCCTGCGGTGGTCAGGGGGTGAACGTGATCGAGATGAACTTCCTCCCCGATGTTTATGTGCAATGCGATGTCTGCAAGGGAGCCCGCTACAACCGCGAAACCCTCCAGGTGAAGTACAAGAACAAATCGATCGCCGATGTCCTCAATATGACCGTGGAGGAAGCCTACGAGTTTTTCAAAAACATTCCCCAAGCCTCTAACCGCCTACAAACTCTAGTTGATGTGGGTTTAGGTTATATCCGTCTCGGTCAAACCGCACCCACTCTCTCTGGCGGTGAAGCTCAACGAGTGAAACTAGCCACCGAGCTATCTCGCCGCGCCACAGGTAAAACCCTGTATCTAATTGATGAACCCACGACAGGGCTTTCGTTCTACGATGTCCACAAGTTGCTGGATGTGGTGCAGCGCTTAGTGGACAAGGGCAATTCGGTCTTGGTGATCGAACACAACTTGGATGTGATTCGCTGCTCCGATTGGGTGATTGACCTCGGTCCCGAAGGCGGCGACAAAGGTGGTGAAATTATTGCCGTGGGCACCCCAGAGGAGGTAGCAGAGAACGAGCGATCGCACACCGGGCACTACCTGAAGCAGGTTTTAGAGCAGTACTCCCCCAACTTACCTGCTTAGTACAGCATTCTCTTGGCTTGGCGGCTGAGCAACGTCTTCATTCCTGAGCAATGACTTTAGCAATATCGTTGGCTACTTGGTGACTTCTCCAGTAACTACTGTGAGCGTTGCCGCCATTAAGTAGTGCGGCAAAAGGGGCCGAGACAGGAGTCAGGTTAAATAACTGGGCCAGGAAGTCTAGAGGGCCTACCGTTGGAATCACCACATCTTGGAGATCAAGAAATCCTTTTTTGCCATCTACTAAGTTGTACATCAGCGGATTTAGGAGATAGGCGATCGGATCTCCAGGATGAATGAAATTGCGCCAGGACATCTTCCTGCCATGCCGTTCTGCATAGAGTTTTGCCAGTAGCTGCTGGAGTTCTGGGGTAATGTCATGGGTAGAACCCTTGATTGACTTAGCCTCATCTACGGTCATTTCTGGTTTGCCTTCAGATGCGTCAATCACATCCATCAGGCTAAATAGGGAGATGGGTGAGCCCATTGTATGAATGCTAGAGAGATGAACCCCATCATCGCGATTATCACCCAAGCCAAAAATCGATTTGCGGATTTTCAAGGCGCTGTTTTGGGCTGCGGGAATATCTGCTCGATCCCAACGGGCGGCAAACAAAATATCAAATAAAATGACGGTGCCCCAACTGTGGGTAATTAAGTGAACGCGATCGCGCTTCGTGTCAGCGTGTTTTTGTAGCTCTTCTAAGGCATCATCCAATAGCCGATCGGCAACTCGCCTGCCAATATAACGGCTGATATAAAGGGCAGCATCTCCTACAAATCGGAGGATATCGCCCTTACGAAAGTCTTTAAACCAAAGCCGATTAAAATCGTCAGACTGTTGCAGGGTGTTTACTAAATCTTGTTCTTGTCCAACGTTTACATCTCCCCAAAAGCAGTAAATCGGTTTGAGATCAAGATTTTTGCCTTGCAATTGCGGCGAGCGACAGATATTTTCAAACAGTTTTTGGTAATTCTTGTGAGTTTCGTCGCGATCGCGAGTGTTCACTCCATGCACAAAAACGAGGTAATCGGTAGTCATGGCTGATTTTTAATATTCTTTTGGAAGATATTAGAAGGGCTTCTTACCGATGCCTGCCGATTCCAGAATCCGCAAAGAAACTTAAAAACTAATCCTTTTATTGCCTAAGATGAGGCTGACTTCCTACTTGGGATAGTGCTTCCAACCCTAATTGCCCTAGCTACTATAAGGGCGAAGTTAGGTTAAGAGGAGCCGTGTGTGCTGGAAGGTTCTTGGACTCATGAATATATCGCAACCAACGGCATTAGGCTGCACTATGTGACGCAAGGCGAAGGGCCGCTGATGTTGATGCTGCACGGTTTTCCGGAGTTTTGGTATTCCTGGCGCAAACAAATCCCGGAATTTGCTAAGGACTACAAAGTCGTAGCGTTGGATCTGCGCGGCTACAACGACAGCGACAAGCCACCAGAGCAATCTGCCTATGTGATGGCTGAATTCATCAAAGATATCAAAGGTGTAATTCAGGAATTGGGGTACGACAAGTGTGTACTGGTGGGCCACGACTGGGGAGGCGCGATCGCCTGGAATTTTGCCTATGCCCATCCAGAAATGCTCGCTCGCCTAATCATCTTGAACTTACCGCACCCAGCCAAGTTCGCCGAAGGACTCCGCACGCCCCAGCAGTTACTCCGCAGTTCCTATATCTTTTTCTTCCAATTACCTTGGCTCCCGGAGTGGCTGATCCAAGCGGGCGATTATCAACCGCTAGAGGCAGCTTTTAAGGGGATGGCAGTGCATAAAGATGCCTTTACCGCAGCGGACATACAAACCTATAAACAGGCAGTGGCTAAACCAGGTGCCCTCACCGCCATGCTGAACTATTATCGGAACGCCTTTCAGCAAGGGTTGTTTAAGCCAGATTGGGGAGTGCTAGAGGTGCCAACTCTGATGATTTGGGGTGAGGAGGATACGGCCCTAGGAAAAGAACTCACCTACGGAACAGAACAATATGTGAGAGATTTTCAGATTAAATATATTCCTGACTGTAGCCATTGGGTGCAACAAGAGCGGCCCCAGCTCGTAAATCAGTACATGCGTGAGTTTTTAGCCAAGAAGTAGTCTTAAGGGTGATTTACTATACCGGAAAAGCTTGTATACCAGTGGTCTGACCTTCAAAGGTAAAACGAAGTCATGAGTCAAGGAAACACCGAAGTTTGCTCTGCTTGTGGTGTCAAAATTTTGAGAATTCCGACTGGCGATCGCGTCTTGTTTTCTATCGGCCCACCGGGGACTAGGGCAACGCTATGGGCTAGGGTTTGCCAATTTACTCAGAAACCAGGCTGCATCAACAAAGATCGAGATGCAGTCGGAGAGATGAAACCGAACGACTACTACCAAGCTGAACTATAGAAAAAGCGATCGCCCTCTTTGAAGCTAGGAGAGCGATCGCTTTTTAATTGAACACTTGGAGGGCAGTTCGCGGTTGAATGCGCTGTAACTACCACTTCAAGAGATTGAACTGTTCCATGTCCACTGTGTCGCGGTTGCGGTAGATAGCTAGCACGATCGCGAGGCCCACTGCTGCCTCTGCTGCCGCGATCGTAATCACAAATACCGTGAATACCTGACCTTTAATCTCTGCGGAGTCGAGGTAGTTCGAGAACGCCATCAAATTTAAGTTGACAGAGTTCAACAGTAATTCGATCGACATCAATACTCGTACCGCGTTCCGGCTGGTGACGAGGCCATAAATGCCAATGCAGAAAAGAGCCGCCGCTAACAGCAAAAAGTATTCAAGTTGCATAGATCTCCTCACGGGTGACTAAACGAATCAACTAAAAGCTTAGAAATTAGCACCATTCATTGAATGGGTCAGGTTAAGGATCTAAGCGATCGCTGGGGGTCACTGGTCCTTCAGCACCCGATTGAGATGATTTGATGCGGCCACCACTTAAAGCGGGAACGGTTTCTCTAGGCCGTTCTTGTAAGGTGAAAACTTGGCGTTGGGTTTGCGGAGTGGAGGTGTCGTCTGGTAGGAACTCACGACGAGCCAGGATAATTGCGCCCACCAAAGCCATCAGCAGTAGAATCGAAGCCAACTCAAACGGCAGCAAAAAGTCGCTGAAGAAGTGCTTTCCGATCACTACAATGGCATCATCTCCAGCACCAGGCGCAGTTGAGAGAGACCAAGGAGTTGAAAGCACCATGGTGCTGAGCAGGGCAAACAAGCTTACACAAACCAATCCGGTCAGTGCCTGCCGCACCCAAGCGTTGGGCATAGGCTTGAAGTCTTCTCGCTTGTTTACCAACATGATGGCAAACAGAATCAAGACGTTGACGGCTCCCACGTAGATAAGCACTTGAGCCGCAGCGACAAAGCCCGCATTCAGCAAAATGTACAGCCCAGCAATGCTGATGAACACACCACCAAGCAAGAAGGCTGAGTAAACGATATTAGACAGCAGTACCACACCAAGAGCTGCCCCAATCATCATCAGACCTAGCAGGCCGAATGAGACAATCTGAACTCCTTCCGCTAGATTCACTATCCTTTGATCTCCTTAGAATGCATGCGCGTCAAGCTAATTACGCTTGGGTCTTCTCAGAATTTTGCTCAAGCTGTTCCGAAATCTCTTCCGGGCGCTGGCCTGCTCGCTGGCTACCGGGGGGCAGATCATGAGGGTCCATGACACCTTTGGGTAAGTAAACCAGCTCTCGTAGCGGTGTCACCATTGGGTCATCTGTGACTTTATACGGCAAGCGACCTAGAGCCACGTTGTCATAGTTCAGTTGGTGGCGATCGTAGGTTGATAGCTCGTAGTCCTCCGTCATCGACAGACAGTTGGTGGGGCAATATTCCACACAGTTACCGCAGAAGATGCAAACTCCAAAGTCGATGCTGTAGTGCTTGAGCTGTTTCTTCTTGGTTTCTTTGTTAAATTCCCAATCGACGACTGGCAGGTTGATTGGACAAACGCGGACGCAAACTTCACAGGAGATACATTTGTCGTACTCAAAGTGAATCCGCCCCCGAAACCGCTCAGAGGGAATTAGTTTTTCGTAGGGATACTGGACTGTAATGGGTCGTCGGCGCATGTGGTCGAAGGTCACAGATAAGCCTTGACCAATGAAGCGAGCGGCTTGTACCGCCTCTTTGGTGTAGTCGCCAACTTGTTTGAGGAACTTGAGCATGGAGTCACCGTTCTTGAAGGATGAAGGATGGAGCTTGCTTCTTGAAGGGAGAGGGATGAAGTCAGGATACAGTTGGCTAACAATTCGATATCCAGCTTCATCCGAGGCTGTTTAAGCTGTAGGTTTAGCTACCCAACCTAGCCACCAAAGGCAAAGGGAAGGGTGAGCTTAAGGGCCGCAGTCAGTAATAAGTTCACCAAGCCTACAGGTAGAAGAAACTTCCATCCTAAGTCGAGGAGTTGGTCAATTCGTACCCGTGGTACTGTCCAACGCAGTAAGATCGCCAGGAAGATCAGGAAATAAGCTTTCAGCAGGGTCATGGTGATGCCCAAAGTTGCAGTGATAATTTGCAACCAAGGCGTCGTTTCGCTAATGCCGAACCAGTTGGAAATTAAACCCAGGGGAATGGGGGATTCCCAACCACCCAGGTATAGCACAGCGACGAAGAGGGCTGAGAGTACCAAGTTGACATAGGAACCGAGATAGAAGAGGCCAAACTTCATTCCGGTGTACTCAGTTTGATAGCCAGCGACCAGTTCTTCTTCCGCTTCTGGTAAGTCAAAGGGGAGGCGCTCACATTCAGCGAGGGCAGCAATCCAGAAAATTAAGAAGCCTACAGGTTGCCGCCAAATATTCCACCCTAGAATGCCGTAGCCCGCTTGTTGGTTGACGATGTCAATCGTGCTGAGGCTGTTCGACATCATCACGATCGCTAAGACCGACAAAGCCAGGGGAATTTCGTAGCTGATTGACTGAGCGGCTGCCCGCAGTCCCCCAATCAAGGAATATTTGTTATTCGAGGCATACCCAGCCATGAGCAAGCCAATGGGGGCAATGCTAGAGAGGGCAATCCAGAGAAAGACGCCAATGTTCAGGTCAGTGATTAACAGATTCTGTCCGAAAGGCACGATTAGGTAGGACAGAAACACCGGAATCACGACGATCGCGGGTCCTAGGGTAAACAGGATGGGGTCGGCTTTGAGCGGAATAATATCCTCTTTCAGGACTAGTTTGAGGCCGTCAGCCACCGGAGCGAGGGCTCCCAAAGGACCAATGAACTCTGGGCCAATCCGTTGTTGGGCGGCGGCTGAGATTTTCCGCTCTAGCCAAACACAAGCCAAGACACCGACGGTAGCGCCTAGAAGCATCACAACCATCGGCAGGGGCAGCCAAACGAGTCTAGCAACATCGGCGGGTAAGCCTAGCTGCACAAGCGCTTGGATAAAACTTCCTTGTAGGTCAATTCCTGGATTCATGTTTTCAATAATGGCGATCGCTGAGTTCGTTCAACCAAATTAAAAGCTGCTGAGTGGGCAACTTCATAGTTTGTGGTCGCTGTCTAAATTCTCAATCCAGCAGCTAACTAGAATGGACTGATCACTTAAGTTTCTTTATGAAGAATGTTTGACTTCTACAGTGCCTAGTATATCGCTGGACGGGCTTGTCAGCGGTCTTAGCCATAAGAAGTTGTACCTATTAAACCCCTAGCATCTTTAACTGAGGATGGCGGCTCTGCCCTCGCTTCAACCCATCTAAAAATCTAATTTGCTAAAACTCTATGGATTCCATAGAAAATTTTTAGCGAGTTGTGAGAGGCGTACTCTCCGTGAATGCGCCTCTCACAACTCATTGGGAATTGCCATACAAAAAACCCCCAAACAACACGCTTGAGGGCTGGAGTTCCTGAAAATCGTCACTTTGCTTATCCTGACAAGCTTGATCCCGAACAGCAAGGGGGGCATGACCCATCACTAGGAGGTCTAGGGGGCGATCGCAGCTAAGTTATAGCGTTGATAGGGAGAACAACTAGCGCTTTTCAATCGGAATGTAGGGCGCTTCGTGAGTCCCGGTATAGATCTGGGTGGGGCGGAAAATGCGGTTTTCGGCCAGTTGTTCTTTCCAGTGAGCCAGCCAGCCAGCTACCCGTGAGATAGCAAAGACAGGCGTAAACAAATCGGTGGGAATGCCCAATTTGCTATAAACCAGACCAGAGTAGAAATCAACGTTGGGGTAAATTCCCTTGGAACCCAGCTTTTCTTCTACAGCTCGCTCTAGCTCGATCGCGATGTCGTAGTATTTGTCTCGACCAAACTTCTCAAATAGCTGCTCAGCCAAGCTTTGCAGAATCGTGGCTCTGGGGTCTTTGACTTTGTAGACGCGGTGTCCAAAGCCCATAATTTTAGCTTTGCGCTCCAAAAGACCATCTAAGTAGGGACGGACATTGGCGACAGAGCCAATTCCTTCTAGCATCGAAACTACCTCTTCATTCGCACCACCGTGGAGGGGGCCTGCCAGAGTGCCAACAGCCGACGCAATGACTGCATAGGGGTCAGTCAGAGTTGAGGCTGTGACCATTGCTGAAAAAGTCGAAGCGTTGATCGTATGCTCGGCGTGTAGTGTCAGGCACACATCAAACACTCTTGCGGCTAGGGGATCTGGTTCCTGCTCATTCAGCATGTACAAGAAGTTAGCTGCGTAGTCTAAATCATCTCTGGGCTGGACTGGGTCGTTACCTTTGCGAATCAGTTCGAATGCTGCCACCATCGTGGGAATCTTAGCTAACAACCGTACCGCTGCCGCCCGAATATAAGCGGGGTTGTGCAGATCACGGCGAGAGTAGAACAAGCCCAAGGCAGCGGCTGAAGCTTGCAGAGCATCCATTGGGTGTCCGCTTTCCGGGAAGCATTTCATCATGTCCCGCACCCGGAATTTCACACGGCGGTGGTACTGAATTTCTTCTTTAAAGGCATCGAGTTCGGCTTTTGTGGGCAGTTCGCCCCAAATCAGCAAATAGGCAGTTTCCAGGAAGGTACTCTTTTCTGCGAGTTCTTCAATCCGGATACCGCGATATTCCAGAATACCGCGCTGACCATCAACGTAACTAATACTGGATTGGGTGGCAGGAATATTTTCTAGACCTGGCCGATACTCGCAGATAGACATGGCTCTACCGTCCGGTTGCTTAAGACATACTGAGGTTATATGGCGACAGGGTGCAGGGGTGGAACTCCTGCGTGAGAGCGGTGCCCTCATACCCCTAGTTCACAACCAATTTGTGAACGCTATATTTAGGCTAACTTACCAGAAAACTGCTAGGGAAGTGTTATAGCAAGAACTTCGGTGGGCTAAGCCAAAATAGAGAACTATTTGCGATCGCCTGACCCGAACCAGGGATTGTTAGCCCAATCACTCCAGCCTTTTTTAATACCAACCCTTCCCGCGCTTGACCCCAAACCAGGGTTTCTGCCCAGTTGCCTAGGTCAGGTTGATGCCCCACGATCGCCAAAGGAGCATTAGGGTGCGATCGCTGCCACTCGTCAAACCAGGCTAGCCAAGCTTCTAAGCTGCCATCAGGCGCTAAATAATCTGACACTTCCAGCCGAGAACTGAGACCTTCAGCTTGCAAAATCTCTGCGGTTTGCTGTGCCCGCACCAGAGGGCTGGTGAGAATCAAGTCAAATTGCAGCTTGAGTTCAACCAAGCGATTGGCAACTTGGCGAGTTTTGCGACGACCCTCCTCGGTTAGGGGGCGCTCCCCATCACGAGTATAGGTGCCCCGCTCCGCTGCAATGCCGTGACGAATGATGTAGAGGTCAGACATAGAAACTTTTCCGATTCAAGGCCCCTCGCAGGAGAGGGGTTTGGGGCGAGGTTAGCTCAACTAAATAAAAGTATCTTCTGGATTCACCAGCCGCAGCAGCTTTTGCTTAATTTGGGCATCAAAGACTTCCCATTTCATCTTGGCGTATTCAGCATTTTCGTTGAAGCCAGAGAGAAATCCCATTGGAATTTCAAACCCGCCTGCGGTGAAGCGACCACCCCCAAAAAAACGGCCTTGGGCATCTTGACCAAAGGCTTCTTTAATAAACTCGTCGGGGTCAAGGGTGATCTTGCTCGTTCGCAAGGAGCCAATCACAACTTCAAGTTCTTCGTCCTCATCGTGGACGATGCCATAAACCATGGCAGTATGGACGTTCTCCTCTGTGACCAAAAAGTCGGCGGCTTGCGGAATAGCATCGCGATCGTCGTAGCGTAGGTAACCCACCCCAGCGATTGAGAAGTTATTTTGCACAATCCGGTTGCGGAGCGATCGCTCAATCACGTCCATCACCCGTTTAGAACGAGCTGACTGAAGGACTGCGTTGAGCAGTTGGGTGTCGTAAAACCGACTCAAGTAGGCCGCTGCAAGAAAGTCTTCCTCTTGGGCCTGCATTAGGGTGTTGGTGTCGGAGCGCAGGCCGTGCATTAGGGCAGTCGCGCACTTGACATGCTGACTAATGCTGCTGTCAAGGTTGAGCAAGCCTGCTTGGAGGTAGTGGGCGCAAATAGTAGCTGTTGCCCGCGTATGAGGGCGAATATCAGAGAATTCTGGATTCAATCCACCCTGCATGCTGTGATGGTCGATTACTACCGTCACTGGGATGCCTGCCTGTTGTACTAGTGTCAGGAGTTGGCTAGTTGTACCTTGGTTATCAATTAGGGCACAACCTTGGTAAATCGATAAATCTTTGGTTTTGGTACTCTGCACCGTCCAGCGCTGCACAGGTAGATTAGTCAGCTTCACTAAGGCAATATTTTCTTGGTGGCTGAGCGTCCCTGCATAAACAATTTCACATTGAATGTTGTACTGCTCAGCAATCAGTTTGTAAGCCCAAGCCGAAGAGAGGGCATCTGGGTCGGGAAAATCTTGGAGGATGATCAGCTGGCGTTCGCCTTGATGCCGCTCTAAATTTTGGCGGAGCGCTTCTACTTTTTGATCCTTGGAATCTAACGCGCGTTGGGCTTGGCGATCGCCAACATTTGGGATGGCTCGAACCTCTGGATACTCAACTGCTGGATATTCGACAGACTTGGCTTCCACAATGGTTTCTGCTGCTGATTCTGAGTTTAGAACGATATTGTTGCGAGACCTAAGCGAGTTAGACGACATACTGGCACAAAGTTGGGTTTAGGAGTCTCGTATCCCAATCGCGGCAATGCTACAAACTGGCAGAAATCAGCGATTGAGCCGTTGATCTGTACACCCTGATCTTCGCAAAAAACTCGTAGAACGACATACTGCTCGCAGAGTATCTACGAAGCAGTAGAGACCAGCGCTTCATCCATAGATAATGGGAGGGGTGGGCCTCTCATAACCCATCTGGGATTGCTAGATCAGCAATTAAAAACCCCGCGCTTACTTGCACACGGGGGTCAGATACCAATCACATATTTACGCCATTCCTGATGTCCGCCGTTCTTGACATGCTTTGTGACTTCGAAGTAAAGGCCACTGTGGGGTTTGCGCGGTGGATAGTCTAGAGGCATATTGGCTTCTTTCGGAGTGCGGTTGCCTTTTTTGACATTACAACGAACACAAGCAGTCACGATATTTTCCCAACTGTCATCCCCGCCGCGCGATCGCGGAATCACATGATCGAGGGTTAGGTCATCACCTGTGTAGCCACAGTATTGACAAGAGTGACTATCTCGGTGGAGGATATTTCGTCGGGTGAGTGGAATTTCCTTGTAAGGCACCCGGACATAATGCCGCAGCCGGATCACCGTTGGCAGTGGAAAATCAGAGTAGACACATTTGCCGTTGTGTTCTACCTGTTCTGCTTTGCCTTTGAGAAGTAAAACGATCGCCCGTCGCCAGCTCGTAATGTTGAGTGGTTCGTAGGAGGCGTTTAGCACCAGAACCTTGCTCATTGATGGTTGACAGAGAGAATATTTTCACAGATAGTAACACAGCTCACATCTGCTCTGCCGCGTCTACTAGTGGGATCAAGCCTAACTTAGGCAGCCTTAATGCCAGAAGCGGTTTTTCTACCTACCAAAAGATAAGTTTTCATCTCTCCCCTACCCTTAATCGGAATTTCGCCGCGCTCAATAAATAAATACTTGTCTTGCAAACATTGGTAAGTGCTAGCTGTGACTTGAATGCAGCCCGCTAGACCTTCCGATTCCATGCGGCTGGCAATGTTAACTGTGTCGCCCCAAAGATCATAGATAAACTTTTTGATGCCAATCACGCCTGCTACGACTGGGCCTGTGTTGATGCCAATGCGAATGGGAAAGATTTCGTGCTGCTCTAGATTGAGTTGGGCGATCGCGGTCTGCATATCCAAGGCCATCTCGGCGATCGCTTCCGCGTGATTAGCACAGGGAATGGGCACACCCCCTACAGCCATGTAGGCATCACCGATGGTTTTAATTTTTTCGAGGCCGTGGCGTTCGGCTAAGCGGTCAAAAGCAGAGAAAATTTGATTGAGTAGATTGACCAGTTCAGTGGGTGAGATGCGAGCCGCAAGCTGAGTAAAGTTGACGATGTCGGCAAAGAGTACCGTCACGTCTGGGAAGCTATCCGCGATCGCCCCAGAATTTTGTTTCAGTTTTTCCGCGATCGATGGGGGCAGAATGTTGAGCAACAACTCTTCGGCCTTGGCTTGCTGTAACCGCAGAGCTGCTTCGAACCGCTTGCGATCGGTGATGTCGGCAACAGTGCCTTCGTAGTAGAGGAGTTTCCCTTTGGCATCGCGTACCGCTCGGGCGGTCTCGGAAATCCAAATTAGGTTGCCGTCTCGCCGATAGACTTCCGATTCAAACCGGGACACTACTCCGTCTTGTTCTAAAGCCAGAATAAATTCTGTGCGGCGATCGGGTTCTATATAAAGCTGCTCAGCACTGGTGAGGTTAGCGATCAAATCCTCTGAGCTGCTATAGCCGTAAATTCTTGCTAGGGCTGGGTTGGCGCTGAGGTAGCTGCCATTGGGTGCAGTTTGAAAAATCCCCTCTAAGGAGTTCTCAAAAATGCTGCGATATTTTTCTTCCGCCAGGCGCAGTGCTTCTTCAGCGCGTTTGCGTTGCAGAACAGAGCCGAGTTGAGTAGCGACCGCTGACACCAGTTCCACCAAGCCTCGGTCTTCTTCCCGGGCTTCAAACATAAAGAAGACGAGGATAGCTAACACTTCACCTTCTGCGGTAATGGGCACGCCAAAGCCTGCTTTGAGACCCACCTCTAGGGCAATGTGCACTCGTAAAAAGTGCTGATACGCCTCCTGAGAAACATCCTGAATCCACTCTGGTTGTTTGGAGAGCCAAACTCGTCCTGGTAAGCCTGCTCCTAAGGGAAAGGTGAAAGCTTCACTGAGGCGGCGGAAGTCCCGCATGATTGGAGAATTGCTGTACCAAGCAGGACTGAGTTCCAACGCAACTCGCTCTGGGCAGGAAATCCAGGCTTCCCCGTAATCCCAATCCGTGGCTTCACAAACTTTGGTGAGAGCGACTTCGAGAGCCGTGGCGAAGTCCTCTGCTTCGCTAATTGCCTGAGTGACATTTTGCAGTAATTGGACGGCTGTGGCTGCTTGCTTTCGCTTCGTGATGTCGTGAAGCGTACCAGATAGTCCTACAACTCGCTCTTTGGCATCTAAGGTGGCTTGAGCTTCTAGCTCCATCCAGCAAAGCTTGCCGTCTTTGGTCAGCAACCGCACTTCAGCCCGATAGTCCGGGGCTTGCTGAGTCATCAACCGCTGAAATTGCTGCCGATGGTAGGGGCGATCCTCCGGGTGAATGTAGCTGAGAAAATGTTGGCCTAGACTTTCTTCTACGGCAAATCCAGCGATCCTGCTCCATGCAGGATTCAAAAACTGCCAAACTCCTGCCCCATCAGTTTGAAAAATCACTTCTTTGATGTTATCTACCACCAGCCGATAGTTTTCCTGGCTGTGACGCAGTTGCCACTGGGACTTGCCCAACGCCTCTAGCATTTGGTTAATCGCAGACCCCAAATTAGACAATTCATCGGAGCCGAGAGACGCGACTCGCAGCGAGAAATCTCTAGATGAGCTAATCTTGCTGACTTCACCCATCAGGTGGCCTAGCCGTCGTAGCACCAGTCGCTCTAGCAGTAAGAGTGTCCCAATGCCGAACCCTAAACCAATAATGAGCAAGGTTAGTAACAGATAACGTTGGCTGGCTTGCCCTTGCTGATAAATTCGTCTCGGTAACTCTACGCGCAAGAGAATGGCTGGTTTGCCGTTGAGGTCGTTGATGAGGGTATAGCCTGCGATCGCCTCTGAGCTTAAGGGCTGAACAAAAATGCGATCGCCCTTTCCAGAAAGAGTTTGAGTGCTGAGGCTGGTTCTAGCCGTGGCTAAATCAGGAGGTAGCTGCGGAGCATCAATGCGATAAGCCGTGAGCGAAAGATGAGTAATATTAGCCAGACGTTGAACCGTAGCGCTGTCTAAGTAGCGCCCCATCAAAAGAGTGCCTTGTGCCGGTCCTTTGCCTTCCCCGGTCAAGATTAAACTGGAGGCAACTAACATAGGGCCCTCTGGCAAGAGCACCACCCCTGCTAGCCGATTGGTGGCGCTAGGCGGTTGTAGCAGGGAAGGATGCGCTGCTAAGTAGCTCTGAATGCTAGGCGGAATCGCGGTGAGGTGCTGAGTTTTGGAGTCGAAGCTTTTGCCAAAGATGGTTTTCCCTGAAAGCTGAGTGTAGAGCATCAGGTTGACTTGGAGGCGGGTGATCGTGGCTGCGTTGAGGTTGGCGGTGAGATAGGTGCTGTTGCCGTCCTGCACAAATTGATAAGTATCGTTCCACTCAGCCCAGTCATGAACGGTAAAGTTCAGTTTGTCAATTTCTGCATCAAAGGCATCGATCGCCCGCTCGACATTGCGTTGCGTATCTTCTGCTTCTAGCTTGGCAAAACTACCCAGCAAAATGGTGGAGGAGCTAGTGTAGAGGACTCCTACCAGACCTACTAGAGCTACGCTAATCAGTAGCAGAGTTCGCTGGCGCAGTTTCATTGAATTCCCTTCACAGAATTCGGCATTATTGACTCTTGCATCAGATTTCTCTCCGCTTCAGATGTAGTAACTTCTGATACTTTCTGGCGGCAGCTTCAGACTCAACCATGATTTCGCTTGCCTCGCTGTATAAGCCTGAGGAAACTCAGCATACGTTTACCTCTATCTCAAATCAATATCCTGAACTGTGTCTTTGTCTCAGTAAAACTGCTGAATTTGTTCATAACTTCTTCATTTAGGCTCTGTACTTAAAGTTATTTTGTTTGTCCTAACGGAATGGTGCTGCTGATCGGTGGATAGTGCAGACAAACTTGTGACAATCCGGCGCACTGGTTAAACTGCTGGTAAATTTTATTAACTCGTCTTGACTCCTAGCTTTAGAGAGGGTCGAGGTGGGGACTAAAACGCTACGGTGCGGTAAGTCTATTCGGACGATGTGCCTAGAGTCGTAGAGCTGAAGTGGTGTGAGTGGAAGGAGGGAAGGAATATGTTGAGCTGGGAGCCAGATTTAAGAACTGCCTCTATACAACGTGAGGTGCCGAGAGAACCTCTGTGTGAGCGGGCTTGGGTAGAAGTAGATTTGAGTGCCTTGGCTTACAACATTCGGCAGCTTAAGAGTTTGCTAGCGCCCAAAACAGCGCTAATGGCAGTGGTGAAAGCAGATGCTTATGGCCACGGTGCGGTGACTGTGGCGGAGACGGTGTTGCAGCATGGTGCGGCTTGGTTAGGAGTCGCCACAATTCCCGAAGGCATTGCCCTGCGAGAAGCAGGCATTGAAGCACCCATTTTGGTTTTAGGGGCGACTTACAGCCCAGAGCAAATCCGCGCGATCGCTCACTGGCAACTGCAACCAACGTTAGGTAGCCCCAAGCAGGCACTGGTGTTCTCAGAAACTCTGAGTGACATGTCCCAACCTCAACCATTACCTGTCCATATCAAACTCGATACAGGGATGTCTCGTTTAGGGACTCCTTGGCAACAGGCGATCGCCTTTGTGCAGTTGGTAGAACGCTTACCTCATTTAAAAATAGTCAGCATTTACTCGCATTTAGCGACTGCTGATAGCCCTAACCCCACCGTGATGCGGTTGCAACAGGAACGATTTGAAGCCGCGATCGCCCAACTGCAAGCCACAGGAATAGCTTTACCTCGGCTGCATCTCGCCAATTCGGCGGCTACCCTGACAGATGCAAATTTGCACTATGACTTAGTACGAGTCGGCCTAGCAATGTATGGTCTTTATCCCGCGCCCCATCTGCAACCTGTAGTAGACCTGAAGCCAGCGCTGCAAGTGAAGGCGCGAATTACCCAAGTGAAAACAATCCAGCCAGGTACAGGAGTCAGCTACAGCCACAAGTTCGTCGCTGACCGAGAAATGACGATCGCGGTGGTAGGAATCGGTTACGCGGATGGCGTGCCGCGCAATTTATCCAACCAACTGACTGGACTGATCCGAGGGCGACGGGTGCGACAGTTGGGCGCGGTGACAATGGACCAACTCATGGTTGATGTGACGGGTATTCCCAACCTGGAGGCTGGGGAAGTGGTGACACTGTTGGGGCAGGATGGCCGCGATCGCATTACCGCCGATGACTGGGCCACAACCTTAGGCACGATTTCTTGGGAAATTCTTTGTGGGTTTAAGCATCGTTTGCCACGGGTCGCTGTAGGACAAAGCTAGGTGTCCGGTGTACTACCAAAAACCAGGTAGATCTTCTTGGGGTAACTCGCGATCGCCAAACTTGGAAGGAGGGCGATCGCTACTCCAAGCCCACCAAGCATAACCACATTGGCATTGGTAAAACTCTTGCCATTTGCGACGATGGTTTTCGGTATACACGGGCGATCGGCGGTTAAGCCAAACTTGTTGAGCTTCTAGGCTGGGTGCATGACATTGAGGGCAATGAAACTCATGGGCGTGAGTCGCTGATTGAGTCCAGTCAGGCGCAATGGGATCGAAAGCGTCCATGCCAAAGGTTGTTGAGATTAACTGTTTATTATTAACGCGATTGTCCTGCTGTTTCCCAAAGGAAATGAAATTTGTCGGCTCACTGACAGTAAATCTTAAAGTTTCAGGGAATTCCGATCTGGATCGCCCTACTTAAGGTTTCACTAGAACCGAAGTGCTATTTTCTATAGACTTCTGGGCAACTTTATCAGTGGACTGTGATATTTCTAACAAGCAGGGAATATTGCTGCCAACTCTGAATTGAAGAGATTTTGACGGGTCAACCTGCACCATCAGCAGACGAACTAAGCCTATGAGCTACCTAAATTTACTTTCTTTTCTCGGCATTTTTGGTCTCTGTGCGGTCGCTTGGCTATTCTCTGAAAACCGGAGCCTACGTGTTTTTCCTTGGCGGGTGGTGATAGCAGGCATTCTATTGCAACTCGTGCTGGGAGCCTTGGTGTTTTTGTTTCCTCCTACTAGAGCGGCACTCCAAGGATTTAGTAGTTTATTAGATAGTGTATTTTTGGCCGCAGATACGGGGGCGAGCTTTGTCTTCGGCAAAAACCTCGTACCCTTGCCTACCAGACCTGCGGATGTCAATTTAGGCTACATTTTTGCCTTTCGCGCCTTGCCCACAGTCATCTTCTTTTCTGGCTTGATGGCCTTGCTCTACAACATTGGCGTCATCCAGGTTATTACTAATATTTTTGCCAAGGTTTTTTACGCGGTCATGCGCCTGAGCGGGGCAGAGGCCCTGAGTGGAGCTGCTAATATCTTCGTCGGCATTGAGGCGGCGATTGTGGTGAAGCCTTACCTGCCCAAAATGACGCGCAGTGAACTCTGTGCCATTCTGTCTTGCTGTTTTGGCACCGCTGCTTCCTCGACCTTGGCGATCTACGTCAGCTTCCTGCGGCCTGTCTTCCCCAACATTCTGGGACACTTGGTTTCAGCCTCGATTATTGCCATTCCTGCTTGCTTTGTCCTGTCCAAGATCTTAGTGCCAGAAACCGAAGTTCCCTTGACAGCGGGCGGCATTCCGATGGAGTCAAAAGCCACGACCCGGAAAGAAGCAGCGGTTGTAGAGTCAGATTTTGAGGACGCGCCTAAGCATGAAACGGTAGGTGGAGAGCCGATCGAGCGCGTTAGCCCAATGGACGCAGCCATTGTGGGGGCGTTGGATGGGGTCAAAATGGCGGTGGCGATCGCCGCAGTGCTGATCCTGATCTTGGGTTTAGTCTCCTTAATTAACCAAATTTTTGCTGCATTAGCTGCTATTCCTGGCCCCATTGGGCAAATTTTCAGTGTGGTGACGCTGGCTAATATCGAGGGTGTGCTCTTCTTGCCGCTCACCTTTTTGACGGGCGTTTCCTTAGATTGGAATGAGCTGTGGCAATCCTCGGTAATTATTGGCCGCAGACTGCTAGAAACAGCGATTCCCCCCTATCAAGCATTGGCGACGGCAGCTGCTTTACCCGGAGCAGAGCGGGTGATTAGCGATCGCGCTGTTTTGATTATTAGCTATGCGCTATCTGGCTTTGCTCACTTGGCTTCAGTAGGAATCTTTGTGGGAGGCACGATCGCCCTGATTCCGTCTCGCCGCAAAGATATTTCCGAACTGGGTTGGAAAGCGTTATTTGTCGGCACCTTAGCGACCATGATGATCGCAGCAGTGGCAGGTGTCTTTTACCAAGAAGGGAATGGCAGCATCTTAGGCGACCAACCTCCAGCGATCACTGCGCCAGCCGTAACCCCTGGTGCCTCACCAACGGCATCACCCACCAGCCCAGCTACGACTGTGGCCCCAAGTAGCCCCAGCGCTACCACCACTCCAGCAACTGCGCCCGCTGCAACCGCACCAACGACATCCCCAGCGGCTAGTCCTGCTGCGACTACTCCTCCCGTAACCAGTTCCCCTACAGCCAGTCCTAGAGTTCAGGCTGCGCCTCAAACTGCGCCGACTGCAACAACTTCACCTACGACCTCGCCCGCAGGAACAACACCAGCTACCAGAGCTACCCCAGCGGCTTCTCCCCGTCCTTAATGGGTAAGAGGGGCGATCGCTCAGGCAATAGCTTGTAAAATCGGGACATGATGAATCCTGACCCCGAAGTTCGCCGCCTCTTAGATATCATGCCTGCCTCCGGGCGGATGCTCTGCCGCATTGTGAACAAACCGGAGCAATCGTGGGTGATTGACTACTCTTATCCGGTGCCTTGGTCACCCAATCGCCCAGTCTTCATCAACTTTGACCTGTGGAGCCAGTTGTCTCGGCCTCAACGAGATCTGACCCTGTTGCGAGCGGTGAGCTGGTTAATTGGGATTAAGTGGTTTAAACCAGACCTCTATCGCGGTTTAATTGCCGTTGGCTTGGTGGGCGCTGGTGTAGAAGCGGTGCAGGGAGATGCGGTAGGGCTGTTGATGGCAGGAGGACTAGCGGCGATCGCGGGAACTCAAATTTGGCGCTCGACTCAAAGTTCGCGGCGGGAACTCGAAACCGATGAAGCCGCGATTCGAGTAGCTTTGCGGCGGGGCTATACCGAAGCGGAAGCGGCTCGGCACTTATTAGAAGCGATCGAAGCAGTGGCTCAGATTGAAGGACGACTCCAATTGAGCTTTACAGAACTGGTGCGCTGTCAGAATTTACGAGCGATCGCAGGTTTGTCTCCTGTCGCCACACCAGAAACCTTAAGGCAAGAATAGCTCCAGTTATCACTGCTTCAAGCAGTGGTAGAGCTGATAGCTGTACCCATTTACCCCAGAATTTAGCTTGGGGTCAACCGCACATCCTTGGGTTTGTAGAGAGCTGGGCAACGCTGATTCTGAACTGGTGTAGAAATTCACGAGCCACAAATCGAAAGGTCGAGGAAGACCGGGTAAGTTTTGCTGGAGGACTTGGGCTGATTGTTGGCAGTTGGTTTGCTTGGGGTTACAAGTCTGATGCGCCAACAAAAACTTGCCCAAGTTTTTGTTGGAACTGTCTGACGCACTATCATGCCAGAATTCCCAGGCTAGTCCCATTAGTTCTCCCGTTTGCACATGGGTATTGTGGGTGGTGGCAATCAGTGTCGGTACTTGGGATGTGGCTCGAATCACGGGAGCCAATAGGTCGGGACGGTAATATTTGCGGTAGCCCAAATTATTAGTGACGGTCAAACCGCTTAAAACTCCCATTAACAACACGGCAAGAATGGCTGGTTTGCCATATTTTTCGAAGGGAAGCCAAGTGCGTTGTGAAGTTGAGGAGGGATGCTCTGTTGGGGTGCGATTAGCAGAAGCCGAGTTCCAAACAGCCGCTAAACTGGCACCAACCAGAGCCATAACTCCTGGAAAATACATAAAGTTGTACCGAGCGCCACGGGTCAGGTCAGTGCCCAAGCCGTAGGTAATCGCAAAAATCAGCGCGATCGCTCCCAACACAAACCCTGCCAAAACTTGTATTCCTGAGCCAGCTTCCTGACTATGCCATTGAGTTTTGAAACCCTGATGCAAAAGGGGGATGGCCCAGATGAAATAAATTATCATGATTACCCCAGAGGCGATCACAATCGGTAGCAGTTCCGCTTCCACAGGTAAGAGAGATAGCATGGTGATCCAGGCGGCTAAGGCTTGAAAAATGGGGCCAATCCAAGCCATGAGATTCCAGCGATCGCTCGTTTCAATCCACTCGGTCAGGTCGCTGCCATAGACAGATTGCAAGGCTGGTAGCCAAATTAAACCACCTACGATTGTGCCAGCTACCACTGCGTAAATGCGTCGCCAGTAAGGTCGTAACCAAGTGCCTGGGTCTTGGCGACTCTGAGTGATCGCTTGTCCAATCAAGACAAAAGCTTCGGCAAATAGTGTCAGACCGAAAAAATAGTGTGTGGCAATGCCCAAACTGTTGACCACCACCCAAGCCAAGCCGATCCAAATGGGCAAACGACGGCGATCGCGGAGAGCCTGGGTCGCAACGACGAAACAACTGAGCGACGCAATCACCCACAAAATCGAGAGGGTGTAGTGTCGGGCTTCTTGCGCTAGAAACAGTCCATAGGGAGACACCGCCATCATCATCGCTGCTAATTGCCCAGCCAAGCGAGAACGGAAGGTGAGCCAACCCAAGCCAAACATGGCAGGAATAGATACAACTCCCAGCAAAGCAGGCAGCGATCGCCCCACCCAAATCGAGACCAAGCCGTTTTCTGGAGAAAATAGCTGCATCCATAGATGCGCCAAGACAAAATATAAAGGCGGATGGGTGCTCTCACTCATCAGGTGTTGCAGCACCCCATCAATGCCTGCGGTTGGGTCAGGTTGCAAAGGCTCTAGGAGACGGCGGATGGTAATGACTTGATCGAGGGGAACCGTACGAAAGCTATTTCCCAAACTGAAGACCAAGGTGGAAAATTCATCGGTCCACAATGCCTTATTAGCCAAGTGGTTAAAGCGTAGTGCCGCACCCAGCAAGATCCACCCAAACAACAAACAGAGATGCAGCCAACGACTATGGGAAAGAGCCTTCAATCAACACCGCCTCAGCGAGCTAAAGGGGTAAAACCATCAAAATCGGGAAAGCCAGAATAGTATAATGGCTTTTCTATGAAGTGCGCTCCTCAGGTTTATGCATAACTTTCTGCCCATCGCTTACTTTAGAAACCAGTTCGTGCCCTTTGGTGAAGCTAACCTCTCCATTGCAACTCATGCCCTACATTACGGAACTGGTGCGTTTGGTGGCTTGAGAGGCATTCCTGATCCTCAGAATGATCAGCAGTTCTTGTTGTTCCGCTTGGATGCTCACTGCAAGCGATTAAGTAATAGCGCTAAGTTTCTGCATTACGATTTACCAGCCGATAAAATTCAGCAAATTCTAGTTGATTTTGTCAAAAAAAATAGGCCGACTACTTCTTTTTATATTCGTCCGTTTGTTTATACTTCTGACTTAGGTATCGCTCCTAGACTGCACAATATTGAAAAAGATTTCTTTGTTTATGGTTTAGAGTTAGGAGATTATTTATCTCCTGAAGGCGTGAGCTGCCGCATTAGTTCTTGGTATCGCCAAGAAGACCGTAGTTTACCGTTGCGGGGCAAAATTAGTGGCGCTTACATTACCTCTTCTTTAGCGAAAACTGAAGCGGTAGAATCTGGCTTTGATGAAGCGATTTTGATGAACTCGCAAGGCAAGGTCAGCGAAGCTTCGGGCATGAATATCTTTGTGGTGAGGAATGGCAAAATCATCACCCCAGGATTTGATCAAGATATTCTGGAAGGCATCACTAGAGACAGTGTCTTGACGATCGCTCGTGATTTAGGAATTGAAGTGATTGAGCGATCGCTGGATAAATCTGAATTATTTGCGGCGGATGAGGTATTTCTCAGCGGAACTGCGGCTAAAATTACGCCCGTCCAGCGGGTGGAGAATTACCACTTATCCACAGAAAGACCCATTACGGAAAAGCTGAGAGAGAAGCTAACTGCCATTACCGAAAATCGTGACCCTAAATATCAAGATTGGGTCTTTCCGATTGCTGTGTAGTTTGGCTGGCAACAAAAAACCCCCAGCCATAGCCAGGGGTCACAATCAGGGTGCATCTACCATTCCTTGTTTCACGACTACGTGACAATGATCCGGAAAGTTTCTTGAGATAGAGCGATCGTGGTTGCAGATTCACTACACTGTCGGCATATAACTGCATCCAGGAGGAAATTCGATGCGAACGCTGTCAGTAGACATTGGTGGTAGCGGTGTAAAGGTGATGGTGTTGGACGAGGCAGGCCATGCACTCACGCAGCGATCGCGGGTGGAAACCCCCCAACCTCCTATTCCGGATGCCGTGATTGCGGCGATCGCCCAGTTGACTGAGGGCCAAGGCGAGTTCGATCGCGTTTCGGTAGGTTTTCCGGGTGTAGTGCGTAACGGAGTGACGGCAACGGCTGTGAATCTTGACCCTAGCTGGATCGGGTTTGATTTAGCAACTGCGTTGTCTCAGCGCTTAGGTAAGCCTGTGCGGGTTGCGAATGATGCCGATATGCAAGGCATGGGGGCGATCGTAGGTAAAGGGGTAGAGCTAGTGATCACTCTGGGTACTGGCTTTGGCTCGGCTTTGTTTGTCAATGGTCAACTCGTGCCCAACTTGGAAATGGGGCATCATGAGTTCCGCAATGAGGAAACCTACGAGCAACAGTTAGGCCGAGAAGCACTCGATCGTGTGGGTAAGAAAAAGTGGAACCGTCGCTTAGAGAAGGCGATCGCATCTTTGGAGCATTTGTTTAACTACGATGCTCTCCATATCGGGGGCGGCAATACCGACAAAATCGCGATCGAATTACCAGCCAATGTCAAAGTTGTGCCCAATGTGACTGGTCTATTTGGTGGTATCGCTTTGTGGCGTGATGCCTCTGAGGGCAATCCAGATCAATTATCCTAACTCTGTCCCAACATGGTTAAACCAGTCCTGCTTCTACTGGTCTCCAACATCTTCATGACTTTCGCTTGGTATGGTCATTTGAAGGATCTAAAGGCAGCTCCGCTTTGGATTGCCATTGTTGTCAGTTGGGCGATCGCTTTTTTTGAATACTGTTTTCAAGTTCCAGCCAATCGGCTCGGTGTGGCCTACTTCAGCTTACCTCAGCTAAAGGTGTTGCAGGAAATTATCACGATGCTGGTGTTTGCAGGGTTCAGTGTGGCTTACATGAAGGTGCCCCTAACTCGCAACTATTTCTTTGCCGCAATGCTTCTAGCAGGTGCAGCCTACCTAATCTTCAGCGAAAAACCACGATGAGCAAATTAGAGTGAACGCTGTCAAGTTTTACGAGTATTGGATGGGGCGATCGTGTCTTCGAAGCATTTGTTTAAAGATGAAGTTGCAAACGAGAAGAATTAACAAGAACTAAATACTTCTAGAAAATTTAGTTCTTACTTAGACAGTATTTTGTACTAAATCCATAGTCTTGATTAAGAATGTGCTAACCAAACAATAATAAGAGCAATGGTTGCTGGTAATGTTTGAAGTACGAGTGTTGTAGGTTTGAGCGTAACTGCACCATAAAGCCCAGCAACAATAACACAAGCAAGAAAAAAGATTGGAATGGATATGTTTTGCTCAAAAGCTCCCCAAAGTAAACCAGCTGCAAGAAAGGCATTGTACAAACCTGCATTATTAACAATTGGGGCAACCTGACTGGCAATATCAGCAGAAAATCCCAATCTTCCATAAACAGATGGCGTTTGCCAGAAAAACATCTCTACCACCGAAATGGCGATATGGATAAAACCAACAATTGCAACAACGATGGTAGAAACGGTTTGCATAGCGTCCCTCGCTAAATAAATCAGTCTATTTTAGAACCAAAGCCCTAGAGAAGTAAAAGCTTTTAATCACTATCAGTAACCGTGTTTTTAGTTTTCTCGACAGCTTTACTCACCGTTTTCGCTGCCATAGTAAGAGGGTCTTGGGAAATTCCCAGCATATACACCTCATCCAAATTATGATGCTTCTCTAGGGCAGCTTCATGAATGGTGAAATAAATGGGTGTACCAGTATGTGCATAATCTGGCATCCTTCTTTTGTTCCTGTCATACATAGCTTTGAAGAAGCCGAAAATTGGATTTGGGTTTTTGTCCACTCCAGCGACTCCGCCAACTCCAAGATCTGCCTCCGGAGGCGCGTCAGGTGGTGCGGGCTTTAAAACGTTTCCAGTTGGAAATGGCAGCATAGTAACAAAATCTTCTGTGTTGGCTATCCGCCAGTGTTGGACACCTAACTCTTGAAAACTCATCGCAAAATTTCTGTCTCCACACCGAGGACTGGCAAAGGTGTAAAGTGCGATGTTTTCAGGATTAGTAAAATGAGTGTTCTTTAGAATGTCCGGAATTGCTAATGTTGCCAGTGCCCCACCTAAGCTATGGCCTGTGACAAAAACTTTAGCATTTGGTGATTTTTGATTAAGTGCTGCAATGAGGTTCTGTCTTAGGCTTATGTAGATACCTCTAAAACCTGCTGTTACAAACCCAAATTCATTATCAATTTGGGGAATAACAATCGAACTTTGATTTTCCTGCACAATACGCTCTACAATCTCTTCCTTAATCTCTACTTTTTGTTTTTTTCTATCAGTACTATCTTTCAAAGAAACAAGCTGGATATTTGCATCCTTAAACCACTCCACGAAGCGCCTAGTACCTCGGAAGATCACATATATATTCTCACTGCTAGCGTCAGAAGCAACAAATCCAAAAGGGATATCTCTCTCTGCAAGTTCAGTATGTAATTGGTACGGTTTCTCTAGATTGAATATTTGTAAATCACTTCTTGATTGTGAATTATTTTTTTGTTCGAACAAATCAAACTGCTGGTACGCTTGCTGGATCAACCCTGCCAAGGTTCGAGCCATAGAAGGATCAAATCCTTCAGGATAGGTATTAACTTGTGAAACAATTACTCTGTCTTCTGTCATGTTGGGATGGGATGAAGAGGGCATAACGTTTCCTTAAATCCTAAAAGTTAAAAACAGTGACCAAATAGATTTTCTCTATATTCCAACAGGACTTTAGTTGACTAATTTTACTTTAATCTCTACCTATCTGGTTTGTCAGTTGGAAAAGGTCAGGAATAAAGCCAGACAAAAGTCAGGCATATCTAAAGCAACTATCCAACCAAACCCTGTTAAGCTTTATTGGTTAAGAAATTTATTGCGACTAGTAAGTTTATTTGATCTCATTGTTAATTGCTCAAATTTGGGCAAGCAGCATTCTATTGAGCGATCGCCCGGTATGGCTCTAATAGTCCGTCGAGTAGGATGATAAGTATCTCGACGGGCTGTATAAGTTCCATTGATTATCTTTAAGGATAGTGTTGTGTTCCCATCTAAGTTCTTAGTCCTAGCGATGCTGGGGATACTTCCGATCGCGATCGCCTGTACCGAGCAATCGTCACCCACTGCCCCAGTGTCCAGCGCTAGTCCTGCTGCATCATCCAGTCCGAGTGCTTCGCCTACACCCTCAGCCAGCCCAACGAGCGCGATCGCACCAGGACAATATTGTTACCGTGCCGATTTGCCAGCCCTCACATCGGTATTGCGTTTAGCGGTAGCAGCGGATCAGACGGTCACTGGGGACAGTCAGGCCACCATACAAAATAAGTCTGAGGGCTACTATTCTTCCTATGCTCAAAAGATTTCTGGATCATTGGCAGGAAATCAACTAAAGGCCCAAATTCGCACCTGGATTGAGTATGACGTTCAAGATACCCAGGAAACCTGGAGCACTACGCCCAAGGAGGTTGTGACGCGGCAGACTAAATTGGTTGCTGCGGATTGTGAAGAGGTGCGATCGCGTTTTACAAATAAAGATGGATTGGAAGCGCGTGATCTCCTAGATGCGGCCTCTGCCGTACATACGAAGCAAGTACAGTTTGAGGCAGGTCGGAATAGCACTGTCATTAACCATGCTGTCATTCGGGGAGAACGAGATGTGTACCTGCTCAAGGCTCAAGGGGGACAGCAAATGAAGATCGTCCTAACCTCGACAGAACAGAACGCCACCTTTGATGTGGTGTCTCCCAGCGGATATATTCTGACTACCGAGGCACAGTCAGAAACGGTGCCTTTGCCCCATACTGGCGACTATCAAGTGATTGTCGGGAGTATCCGCGGCAATGCTACCTATGAATTGCAAATCACGATTCAGTAAATCTAGAACTTTCAATCTAGCCTGGCGATCGCCCCAAACAAAAAACCCCCAGCCGTAGCTAGGGGTCACATTCAGGGTGCATCTACCAGTTCTTTATTCGCAACTCCCAGAGAGGAATCAGGAAGGATTTGCAAGAGATATGTGCTAAATCACATCTGGCTTCCCAAAAGGGGCGATCGCATCCTTTAGCTCCTATTCGTTAAACTGGTTGGCTAAATTACGACCAGCGTTCCAAGAGGTTACTTAAATCTTTCATCTTGATTGGTTTGCTCAGGTAATCATCCATGCCTGCCGCTAAGCACTTTTCTTGGTCTCCAACCATTGCGTAGGCAGTGACCCCAATAATGACAGGATAATGTTCCTGTCCTTGGCGCTGGCGTAGTCGTCGAGTTGCTTCGTATCCATCCAGCACAGGCATCTGGCAGTCCATCAAAACAATGTCATAGGAAGTTGCCGCGAGTTGATCCAAAGCTTCTTGCCCATTGTTAACTGCATCCGCTTGATAGCCCAGCTTTTGCAGCATTTTGATTGTCAGCATTTGGTTGAGGGGAGTATCTTCTACCACTAAGATTCGAGCTGTGGGTATGGCATAGGTGCTAACGTTTCCTACCGCTTGAGTGGCGAGTTTCTGGGGTTGGCTGGGGGCAAGCTCTAAAGGAGCGGTGAACCAAAAAGTGGACCCTTGTCCTAAGGTACTTTCAACCCCAATGTCTCCTCCCATCAAGCGCACAATTTTTCGGCAGATGGTGAGCCCTAACCCAGTGCCTTCATACTGCCGAGTAGCTGATGTCTCAACTTGAGTAAAGGGTTCAAAGATTCTGGATTGGTCTTCTGAAGCCAAGCCAATGCCTGTATCTTGCACGCTAAAGTGCAGGGTTACGGTTGAGTCTTCCTCCGACTGCTCCCGCTGCTCAATTCTAAGAACCACCTTTCCGGTAGTAGTAAACTTTATGGCATTGCGGATGAGGTTGGTCAGCACTTGTTGGAGGCGATCGACCGGACCGACTAGCCATTGGGGAATCTCTGGAGCGATGCTCGTAATTAGGGGCAACCCTTTAGCATCTGCTTGGGGCTGAAACAGATTGGTCAAATCTTTAATCACAGTCCGCAGGGCGAACTTGGTGGAGTGGAGTTTGAGCTCCCCAGCTTCTAACTTAGACAAATCAAGAATGTCATTAATAATCGCTAGGAGGCTCTCGCCACCGTGACTAATAGACTGGATATACTCTTGTTGTTGTTCATCTAAGGAAGTGACTTCGAGCAACTGCGTAAAGCCCAAAATCGCATTCATGGGAGTGCGAATTTCATGGCTCATGTTGGTAAGAAACTCACTTTTAGCTTGGTTTGCCTTCTCTGCCTGGGCTGCGGCCTCTCGCAGGGCTGTCTGAGAGGATTCTAGAGCTGCAATTAGGAGGCTGTGTCTTAGTTCTTGAGCCGCTTCAATTTCTAAGGGTTCCCAAGGTAAGGAGTGGTCTCGTACTAGCTCTTTCCACACTTCAAAGGAGCCTCTAGGAGAGAGACGTACTACTCCCTCGGCGGTGACTGAAACTGCATCACTAGGATTGCCCGCCCACTTAACGGTGTAACGCTGTTCTGGGCGGAACCAAATGATGTGATAAGACGTATGTCTCACCAGGATGGAGATGGCTAAAACTCCGCTGGCGACTTCTTTGAAAGGTTCAGCCTCTGGGTATTCTTCAACGAGGCTGTCTGTGTAAAACACCTCCTGTTTTTTGTCTACGAGTAACCAATTCAACAGGTCTTGAATTTGGATGTTGCTGGGGGTTTGACCTACCAAAATAGCTTGATTACCTAGGGCGATCGCGACTCCTTGGGCCTGTACGAGATTTAAGAGCGTCTCTTGGTTGCGTTTGAGTACGGTGTCAATCCGGTTGGGATACTTCAGCAGATCTTGTCTAAATCCTTCTTCAATGCGTCTAATGCGTTCACGATAGTTTTGTAGTTCTCGCTCTTGCTGCAAAACTAACTCGACAGAAACCAGTTGCCCTAGCAACTCACATACCCGCCGCGTTTCATATCCCACTAACTTAGGGCTGTAGTGATGACAAGCCACCAATCCCCATAATTGATTTTGATCAATCAGAGGGATAGACATGGAGGCCGAAACTCCCATGTTTCGCAGATATTCCAGGTGGCAGGGAGAGACGCCACGCAATCCTGATTGGCTAAGATCCAGAGGAGCCTCAACACTTTCAGTCGCAACTAAATTGACAGGCTGATAATGCACATCAGGAATGACTCTCAGCCACTTGCGGGTAAATAAATTCCTAGCGACAGAGGGAATGTCAGCGGCAGGATAGCGTAAGCCCAAGTAACTCTCTAAGCCAGAATTCAGTTCCTCCGCTACGACAATACCGCTGTGGTCGGCATCAAAGCGGTAGATCATCACGCGATCGAACTGAATCACCTTGCGAACTTCTTTTGCCACATTCTGAAACAGCTCTGTGAGGGTGGAAGCTTGTTTGATGTTGACCAGAGCCTGAGTCAATTGGCTATAGAATTCGCCCGATTGAATTGGGTTGGTTGACGGCATCGGTTCTAGTTCCAACACGATCGCCTGATCATTTCGATGCATCGTGGCTAAAAAGGCAGCTGCTTGTGAGCTAGATGCCTCAGAAACGGGTGGTGCTTTGAGGTTGATAGCAAAGGGATGAGAAGTGTCCGCCCCATTTTGCAACAGCGCTGTAATAGACTCGACTGTTTCGTCAGTAAAGATATACGATAACGGCTGACCCAGTAAAGACTCTAAAGCTAGACCAAAGTATCCTTGGGTGTTCTCGCTGAGTTGGGTAATCGTGAGGTCTGGCTCTTGTAAGGCCAAGAGTAATCCATGCGGTTGGATTTGCCCAATGATGTGGATGGGTTCGCGATCGTCTGCCGCTAAACCAACCAATTCAGAGGTGACTCTCTTCAAGGGCTTCATAGTGAGCGTCTGGCCTGTGTCAGTTTACGTCTCTAGTATGCCCACTGCAAGCGATCGAACGCTGTTCTTAAAGAACTGAGCCGCAAATTTTCCTGAAACCAATTTGCTTCCTAACAAAAAACCCCTAGCCGAGGCCAGGGGCTGAAATCAGGGTGCATCTACCACTCCTTTATTCCTAGCTAATTAAACTACGTCCGGAAAATTTTTAACGATGGTCAATTAGGTGAGTGGGTTAGGGGTTGAAGTGCGATCGCAACGCAAGTTATCTCCTTTGTTTGATAAATTTCATTGCACCATCTGGCTCAACACTGGTAGGCAGCCAACCTAAGTGGAGGTAGAACCCATAGGCTCTTAGGGTTGGGTCATTCCCTGTCAGTAACCAAACCTCTTCAGCTCCCTGCGACCATAGCCATGCTTCAGCTTGTTGCATCAAGGCGCGGCCTGCTCCTCGACCTTCATAAGCGGGGAGGACAAACATCCCAAAAATAGTTTTCTCTGTGGCATTGGCGATGGAGAAAGCAATGGGTTGATTGTCAATTTCCGCAATCCAGGCAGCGCAATCAGTTTGCAACATCCCAGCCACGGTTTCTGGAGTAATACCTAGCGCCGCAATCTCCTCACGGGATTGATGATTTTCAGTGACGCTGGTTCTGATTTTAAATAGAATTTCGATGTCTTCAAGTTGCCCGACTCGGATATGCATTTAAAGAACCTTAGAGATCAGAGCGGGAGGAAAAACGTTTGAGTAAATTGGAGATGTAAGACCATATCAAGCAGCTACCAAACCCTGTCATAGTTAGCCCCATTGGATATGTAGCCCAACGGCTATCTTGCCGCAGGGACAAAGATTGAATTTCTGAATTTTGTAGAAACGCATTGATTTGAGCAGCTTTTCCTTCCGTATCGCTAAAGCCATGATTCACTGGAAAATGAAGTTTGCCATCGGGTAAGAGCAAAACTAGCTGTCTTAATTTTCCGTGGTGTTTAACCTCTGCGCCTTCTAGTTGCGTCAGTGGGAAAGGAACGACTTTTTTTCCTAATAAACTAGATAGCATTAGCTTGCAAATGCCGAGATTGGAGTTGGAGCGATCGCAGCTTAAGGTTGCCAGCTGAGGATGGGTTAAGAATATTCCACCTTGAGTCAGCAAAAGGATTGTGAACAGCGTTGTCACACACGCTTGCCCCAATTCGGTGGAAGCGCCTTGAAGCATAAATGAGCTATATCCCGATCGCTGTTTTCCAAATCTACCCTGAAAATTTCTCATGCTGACTTATCGCTTGGAGCCTGAAGTTTATTCACTCCAGTGAAGGGATACAAGCTGACGCAGCCAAGTTTCGGGTAGACACTTACTATAGGAAGAAATTAGGCGGTTGGCTGGGGGATGGAGTGAAAGATGTAGCGATCGCGGCCTTGGCGTTTGGCTTCGTAGAGAGCTTCATCTGCTGCTGTTACCAACTGTTCCGGAGAAGCTGTACTAGTTGGCACCACACTGGACACACCTATGCTAATAGTAAGAAATTCGCTCACCTCTGAATTAGGATGTGGGAATCGGGATTGGTAGATTTCGTGTTGAATAGATCGGGCCACCGCGATCGCACCCTTGAAATCTGTAGATGGCAAAACGATGGCAAATTCCTCACCACCATACCGAGCTACTAAGTCAGCTGGACGCTTCACGGTTTGTTGTAGCACCTGAGCCACTCGGCGCAAACAACAATCTCCGCCTTGATGTCCATAGAAATCATTGTATTTTTTGAAAAAATCAACATCACAGAGAATTAGCGATAAAGCCTGCTGTTCGCGTTGTAAGCGATGCCACTCCTGCGCCAGGTATTGATCGAAATAGCGACGATTGGCAATTTGGGTTAATCCATCTACTTCAGAGAGGCGTTGCAGCTCTCGGTTGGCCCTTTCCAGCTCGGCAGTGCGTTCCTCGACCCGTCGTTCCAACACATAGTTGGCGTTTTCTAGAGCGGTAAAAGATTGTTGCAATTGATCGGCCATGCGATTAAATGAATGACTGAGCAGTTCTAATTCATGGACTCCTTGTGTGTTCACGGTTTGGGCTAGATTGCCATCTGCGATCGCTTTAGCTGAAGCATTGATTTGTAGAATCGGCTGGATAACTTTGTGAGCTGTGACAATCCCAGTCAGAATGGCAATCATCAGGGCGATCGTGCAGAGCAGAATCGTATGACGAGTATTAATGTTGATCTGCTGCATAAAATCTGATTCTGGGATGACCACTACGACTAGCCAATCCAGACCCAGGTCGTCTTGCCAGGGCATGATCTGCACAAACTGATGCTGGTTTTGTAGAACAAGCCTCAGTTGTTGACGATGCTGAATTCCATCCAGGCTACCGAATTGCTGATTTAAAGCAGTAGCGGTTGATTGAATGAGGGAATCAGGGCTGTCTGAGGCTTTGAGTCGGGTGGGGGTGCCATTGACAACCTTGAAAGACTCTGTAGAGCTGGAACTGGCAATCATCCGTCCGTCTCTTTCCATAATAAAGATGGTAGTAGAGGCGCTGATTTTGAGTTGCCGGAGAAACTCGCTAATTTGAGACAAACGTTGCTCAATCGCGATCGCTCCAATTAGATTTTTGTTTTTGTCATAAACTGGGCTACTAATGGCAATGGCTAAAGGATTCGTTGTAAAGCTCTGCCACGTGTAGACGGAGGTCCATTTCGGTTTACTCGTCCGCATGACCTCTGTATACCAAGCCTCCTTTTGGAACGGGTAATATTTCCCTGTTTCCACAAACCTACCGCGATTTCCCTGGGAGTCTGGCTCATAGGTATAGAGACGATTATCTCCATATCGCTTACTACTCATCCGCTCGGTAATCAGCTCCAGAGGATAGGTTTGTGGTCGTCCCACATCTACATATTCTCCGGTTTTGGCCCCAAAGAGGATATAGCCGACCTGATAGAGCTTTGCTTGCTTCCAAAAGAAGCGTCCTAAACCATCTTGATCTTTGGGATCAACCAAGCCAGAACTAATGGCTGTAGCGTTCAGTTCATTGAGCTGACGAGCGTTAGTTAAGTAGCAGTCAAGATGGTGATTAATTTGTTGAGTTGCCTGGTTTTGGAGATTAACGACGAGTTCGTTGACTGCTTGTTGCCCATTACGAAACGACCAGTAGCCCACCAACCCTACTGTAATGACCAGTTGTAGGATAAAAGGGACAATTAGCAGTCCACGCAGGGGTAAATTTCTAGGCTGCCGCAGGGGGCACTGGGGCAGATTTACTGTGGGACGCACCGTAACCAGTCGCTCAAGCTTGCTCGACATAGGCTTATGGAGTTGTTGAAAAGGAGGCTACCGAACGACCGTAAATCTTTCCTGAGACAACCCAAATTAATTTCTCAGCAGTGTATTAAGCATAAAGTTTATTTCTCTGAAGGCAAGAATGCCCTGAATCACAGCTTTCCTAACGCGATCGCTTTGCTAAAAAACAAGGAAAAAGCTAATAGGTTGAAAGCCAAATTCGCGATCGCTTTTAATGTTCTACAAAAGCTTGAAGTTGCTGGTCAGTGAGTCGTCCAGCTTGGTGGAGTGTATGCGTGATTTCAGAAATGCTTAAAACTGAGTGGGCTTGATAGCCTTGCTCTTGCAGTCGCGTTTTGACGCCTTGTTCATGGTCGATAAATACCACAATATCCTCCACATTTAAGCCTGCTGATTTCAGCTTTTCCGCTCCTTCGATCGCGCTTTTGCCACTGATTAAAATGTCATCTACCACCACTACCGTTTCACCAGGCTGAAAATTGCCTTCAATCACGCGCCGAGTTCCGTGAGCTTTAACTTCCTTACGAGGAAAGATCATTGGGTAATTGAGGCGGAGCGACAGGCCAGTAGCAGTTGGTAAGGAGCCGTAGGGAATCCCAGCAATGCGATCGAAACTTAGATCTTGCAGAATATCCGCATAAGCGGTTAGGACTTGGTGGAAGATTTGAGGATTGGAGATGATTTTGCGGAGATCGATGTAGTAGGGAAAGGTAGCACCAGAGGCTTGCACAAACTCCCCAAACAGGATGCAGCCAATATCGTAGAGCTGCAGAATTAGATCTAAATGCGGGTGCTGATCTAAGGGGCAAACATCGGGTATCCATAGGTCGCAGTTAGAAGCCTGCCCCACCAGTTCCACTCGGATTTGGTTGACTTCTTCGCTTAACGACTGAATGGCTCTACCCAAATGCTTGTTGCTGACTAAATCTTGGGGCACCGGAATCAGTAACCCATCTCCCTCGAAGCTCAAGCCTGCGGCTAGCAATGCGGCTAAATCACTATCTTCGGCCCAGATACTCCGGGCTAGAATCAAGCGTTCTGGCGCGATCGCTCGAATTTTTCTCAATACTTCGGGTGAAGTGGTGCCGACTTCTAAGCCTACTTGTTCTGGCGTACCCCAGCTTCTCGCTTCCTGCACAACTTGAACATACAGTGGTTCCTGGGCGTTGGGATAAGTTTGCAGGGCGATCGCGGCTGGGTTGGAAGTGCAGCAAAGTACAAAGGCTGCCTTTCCGGGATACATCAGAAATGGGGCGATTTGATCCTGGCCTGCATAGGGATTGAGCGTAATCGCATCCACCTGCCACTCCTCAAACACAGTCCGAGCAATTAAAGTGCTGGTGTTGAGGTCCGCATGTTTGGCATCTAGAATCACGGGGATATGCTCTGGGATAGCCACAAGCGTGCGCTGGAGTAGTTCCAGACCTGGAGCGCCTAAAGCTGTGTAGAAACCTAGCGTGGGCTTATAGGCACACACTAAATCAGCGGTTTCCGCGATCGCGAATTGCAGCCAGTCCCATAACTGTTCGATCAGCGCTTCCGGTGACGTATTGCCAGGATGGGCGGGCATCATTTCTGGGTTTGGGTCCAGCCCCAAAAACAGCAAGCTCTGGTTGCGAGCGATCGCTTCATTGAGTTTGTCGAAAAAGCTCATGCAGTATTCCCCACCCTAGGCTGTCTAGTTGCAGATACGGTCTCCTACTGAAGATTGGCTGGCTGCACCGGAATTGTCCAGTTTCAGCGCCGAAAAACAACAGCATTTAACAATTCGATCAGTCTTCTAGGGAAAGTTTTCATAGTGGCTTTTACTAAATCATCAGGCTTTGACTCGGCGGCAACTATGAAAACTGTGGAACAAACTGCGACAAAACTGGTTCTGCGTCACCGTCCTACTCAAGTTTGGAGGTTGGCCGCAGGCATAGCGATCGTCTGGCCAGTACTGCTGTTGTGGCTGAGTGCGAGCAATTCCTGGCTAAACTACCTCTGGTGGTTTCCCTTATTTGTGGTCTTTTGGTTTGGCTGTGGAGTGCTTTTGTTTCTCATCGCAGGTCAAGCTGTGACTTATCAATTTGACAAAACTTTGAACTCGCTTACCGTTCGGCATCATAGACTGCCCAAAACCAAAACCACTGAATTTGCCTTAAAAGACATCGTAGATGTGCAATTGCAGTTGGCTAGCTGGCATCATGACTCTGATGAGTCTAAGGCTACATACCAAGGTGTGCTGTTATTGCGAGGCGATCGCGTGTTGACTCTACACTGTGGTTTCAATGCCAGCCGTCAAGATAAAGAGGCGATCGTCACTGTGATTCGGCAGTTTTTAGGAATGCAACCTTAAGCAACTTCTCCTCGAAGCTGAAGATTATAGTCCCGCAAACCATTCATAACCTTGATCTTCCCAATAACCTTTGACCCGTCCTAATTGGCTCATTAAGGTGATGCGAGTCACCCATTTACTCTGTTTGTAGCCCAGCTTGACCGGAGACGCTAAACGTAACGGGGCTCCATTTTCAACAGGCAAAGGTTCTCCGTTCTTTTCATAAGCCATCAAGGTTTGAGGATGCAAGGCCGAAGGTAAATCCCAACTGCCGTAGTAGCCATCCGCAGACTGGAAGTAGGCATATTTCACCTCTGGCTTTGGTTCTGCCAGCGCCACTAGCTCTCGCAGCCTGACGCCACCCCATTGTACGATCGCGGCCCATCCCTCGACACAGACATGACGAATCACCATCGAGGTGAGGGGGAGTTGCTGAATCTCAGCCATACTTAGACTTAGAGGTTGGTTGACTTCTCCATCAATCACTAAGCGAAAAGTGGTTGGATCAATTACTGGATCACCTCGAAAGGAATTGACAATTAAGGCTTCAGGTTCGATCGCTCCTAGAGGGAATTCTGGAACCAGTTTTTGGGGCTGAAATAAGAGAGTTTCTACTCGCTGATTTAGCGGCTCAGACACTTTGCCAACAATGTCTTCAAATAACGGCCCACCGCAGCCGCCCAAAAGAAAACTTAGGCTGGAAAGCCCAGAGACTTGTAGGAATTGCCGCCGATTGAGCCGATTGAACTGAGACTGGGGAACCCGAATCAAACCCATTGCCTTATCACTAAAGTACTCTCTATCAAAACACTACTAACCAAAACCCTGCCAACCAAAACACTATTTACCAAAACATAGACTCAAGCAGCCGTGAGCCACCCGCTTTCAAACCTAGCCAAGAGTGGGCGATCGCAAACAGCACCACAATGGGCACGGAGCTAAAATGCACAATCCGTAAGGCTTGCCAATCACCGAACATATCCACAATCCAGGGAAACTGGGCGGGTTTGTACATGCCAATTCCGGTCAAGACAGCTAGCAACAAAATTGGCACGATGACAGTGTAAGCAATACGATGCCAAGCGTAGATACGCCGTTTTTGGTTCTGGCTGTGTTGTAAAGCTTTGAGGTCGTTTTTGCCCACAAAGCGATGTCGCCACCGACGCGAAACCAAAACATACAGACCATACCACAGCAGATTCAAGGAGAATAACCACATCGCCGCAAAGTGCCAATGTCGTCCTCCTGCTAACCATCCTCCTAGCGCAAAGATAGGCGGAATTTGCCAACCTGCTCGGCCCCCAAATACAGGATTCGCATTATAAATTTGCAACCCACTGGTCAGCATGAGAAACAAGCTGATCAGATTAATCCAATGAAAACTCTTGGCCAAAAATGCCTGACGAGGCAGCCAAGGAGGAATCGTTTTAGCAGGAGCCGTTGCAGTCATAGGGTAGGGCTAGGGTAGGGTGATTGCACGAAAAGACGCATACTTGTATCCTACGCTGCCGACTTCGCTTACTAAGGTTTTACGGCAAGAAATCGCGCCTCTTCTGATGTACCACTACTTAAGAACTTGGTAAGCAACTGGTTTTCTCCATCGCTCTGGAAATTTGTTAGAGTTGATGCCCGCTTGGGTCAAAGACTCACTAATGTTTTTCGATGGGTTAAAGATGAAAATCTCGCTATATGAGTTTTGATATTCAGTAATTTTTGGTTGAATGACTTGTACTAAATTACTGCTCGCATTAGATAGCAGAAGAAATTCAGCATTGCGTTTGAGACGGTGGCTTAGCATTAAAACTTTGATATATTCCTCGCTACTAATGATCAATGGTTTATTTGCCTGATTAATCACTGGAGCAACCAACTCATAAGCTGCGCCTAGCTGAGGGCCTGAACTCTGATTTGACACTACCTTCACAAACAAATTAGAGGTGGAGATGCAGCTAGAGAGTAATACCAAGCTTAACAGCCCTATCCCCAAAAATCGTCTTCTTTGATCCCTATGGTGTAATTGCTGAACAATGAAAAAGCTAATGCCGATAATAAAAAATATAACTGCGGGTAAATAATATCGAACCTTATAAGCTAAACCATGACCCAAAAGAGTGCCGAGCAGCATCAGTGGCAACATCGTTCCATACAAGACAGATAAAACTAGTAAGCTATTCTTTTGAGTAGATAGCCTCAAACAAATATAGTAAGTGAGAGTAGCGAATATAAAAATCGCAATAGAGATTGCCAGCGGGTTTTGGACAAAATCGTTGCTGAGTAAACTAATATTAGAATTTTTCCAAAAAGTTTGAATTACAGCAGTGGTTCCGTTCATAAACGAACCTAGCACATTAGGTGCAGTTCCTACGCTTTCATCGGAGATACCAGCAGTTTCTTCGAATTTCTCACGTTGGGACAAAATACTTAGAGCCCAAGGTGTGAAACATAAGATTGAAAAAGAAAGTGAGATCCAGTAGTACTGTAGCGATCGCCAAGAGCGATTGAGGGCTAAATAATAACCATGTGAAAAGATCAGAAGAATAAAGAATAAGTGTGTGTACAGACCAAGTAAATTAGTTGCTGTATACAGCGTAAAGAGAAGCTTGTTGTTATTGCGTGTGGCCCGAACGAATAGAGCACTAGACAAACAAATTAATGCACCCCACAGCGAATATTGACTGACGTGTTGGCCCATGGAAAACAAATAGGGCGATACAGTAAAGAGAGTTGCACTGAGCAAGCTTATTTGAGAGTTGTTAAAGATTTCCTGGGCTAACCAATAAATTGCTGGTATTGTTGCGATTGAAATTAGGGTTGAAAACAGCTTGGAATTGAATAAATAGCCAATTCCTAATAACCAGTTTTGCAAAAGTATATAGTAAAGGGGTGGATGTTCTAAATTGTTAGTTAAAGCTGATAGATTTGGTTTTGGTTTGCAGTCTCCACAAGGGACTTGATATTGACCCAATAGTTTATTGACATTGATGGGTTCCGCGTTGTACGTCAACTGAATGAATTGTTGATTAGTGAAACCTGATGTTCTCAATAGTTTTCTAACTTCATCGCGATCGAAATACAAGTTGTGATTGGAGGATATAATCTTTAATAGGATAAATGCTGCAATTAGTATGCAAAGTGCGACTCTAAAATAGAAATCAAAATCTAGTTTCTTAGATTGAGCTCTACTTAGTAAGCTTTTCATTATAACTAGCCCAATTAACTTTTTAACGATTTAGAGCTTGGTTGACAAACTTATACAAGTAAATTAGGGCCAAGATAACATGATCGAGATAGGTGAGCAGTAAAGTTTGAAGCTGATTACAGAGCTAAATCTAAAAAATTTTGTAAAGCTTGATCTGAATTAAAAGACAAAGAGCTGATGTTTAAACTAAAAAAGGTGGGCACTGCCCACCTTAGGAATTAATAGAGGTAAGTAAAGTTGTCAGCTAACCGTGACAGTTGATTTCACGAAAGTGGTGCGAATGCGATCGGCGATTTGAGCAGGGGTGAGGCCTAGCGTCACCATAGACTGCTCTGGGGTTGCGTGCTCAACCAACCCATCAGGAATACCAATTCGCATGACAGGCACCACCACATTGTGATCCATCAGCGCTTCCATTACTGCTGAGCCAAAGCCACCCATGAGGCAACCTTCTTCCAGCGTCACCACCCGACCGATCTTTTGCGCCAAAGGAGCAATCAGTTCGATGTCTAGTGGTTTGGCAAAGCGAGCATTGACGACAGTGGCTTCAATCCCGTGTTCGCTGAGAATCTCTGCGGCTTGCATCGCTGGGTAGACCATTGAGCCGAAACCAACGAGCAAGACATCATCACCTTGGCGTAAGACTTCTCCTTTGCCGATGGGCAGAGGTTCCCAGCCTTCCTCCATCAACGCTACACCATGACCGTTGCCACGGGGATAACGCATAGCGATCGCACCATCGGTGTAGTTGATGCCTGTCACCATCATCTGCTGCAATTCAGCTTCGTCCTTAGGAGCCATCAGCACCATATTGGGGATACAGCGCAGGTAGGCAATGTCATACATGCCTTGATGGGTAGGACCATCAGCACCGACAATTCCTGCTCTATCGATACAGAAAAAGACAGGCAGGTTTTGGATGCAGACATCATGAATAATTTGGTCGTAACCCCGTTGCAGGAAGGTGGAGTAGATCGCTACGACAGGCCGAATGTCTTCACAGGCAAGACCCGCAGCCATTGTCACTGCATGTTGCTCCGCAATCCCTACGTCCATATATTGCTTGGGGAGCTTGGCTTGGAGCTTGTCTAAGCCAGTTCCGGTCGCCATTGCCGCAGTTATGCCCACAATTCGGGGATTGTTCTCTGCCAACTTCACCAATGTGTCGCCAAACACTTTGGAGTAGCTAGCAGGCTTGGGTTTCGTGGAGGGAGCCGCTTTACCAGTTGCCAAGTTAAACGGCGATTGGGCGTGGTAGCCAACTTGGTCTTGCTCCGCGATCGCATATCCCTTCCCTTTCATGGTAGAGACATGCACCAAAACTGGCCCCACTTGCTGATGAGCATGCTCAAAAGTAGCAATCAACTCTTCCAAGTTGTGTCCATCAATTGGCCCCATGTAGGTGAAGCCCAGTTCTTCAAACACTGCTCCCACTTTAGGAACGGCCAAGCGCTTCATGCCTTCCTTAATCCGACCCAGTTCAGGAGAAAGCGAACTGCCCACAAAGGGGAGTTGCTTAACTTGCTCTTGGAGGTTGTCCGAGAGGAACTGCATGGGGGGACTGAGGCGCATCTTGTTGAGATAGCGAGACAGCGCTCCCACGTTGGGTGAGATCGACATCTCATTATCATTGAGCACCACCAGCAGATTAGTTTTGGGTAGATGTCCCGCATGGTTGATGGCTTCCAACGCCATGCCCCCTGTGAGCGCACCATCCCCAATCACGGCGACTGATTTGAACTTCTCACCCTTCAAGTCACGGGCTAAAGCCATCCCCAATGCTGCTGAGATACTAGTAGAGGCGTGACCCGCACCGAAGTGGTCAAACTTACTTTCACAGCGCTTTAGGTAGCCCGCTACCCCGTCCTTTTGGCGCAGGGTATGAAAGCGGTGATAGCGTCCTGTAATCAATTTGTGGGGGTAGGCCTGGTGACCCACATCCCAAATTACCTTATCGCGGTCGAGGTCTAGGGTGTGATAAAGCCCTAATGTCAGTTCCACGACTCCCAATCCGGGGCCGAGGTGACCGCCACTGGCGGCAACTGTTTGTAAATGTTTTTCTCGAATTTGACGCGCGATTTGTTGCAGTTGATGAACCGAAAGACCCCGCAATTGGTTGGGATGGGTCAGTTCACTCAGGTGCATACCGGAGTACCCCCTGGGTCGTTGAAATGGATTTTAGTTACCTTTTTCACTCTAGATGGTTTTACTAACCTTTTCTCAACCAACCGTAAACCCTAAACCCAAACCCTAGACCCAAATCCTAAACAATATGAGACAATCACCGCAGCTTCGCTTGTTGATTATTAGTTAATTTTGTTGCTCTCCTTCTAGTAGCTGTTATGCGTCACATCGATCTTCCGCGCTACTTACTCCGTTTGTCTGGGGCACCCCTGGCGATCGCTGGGTTATTGGTTCTTGCCATACCTCCAGACCCTGCTGCTGCTTTCTTGTTTCAAACTCAGCGTAATGAATATGAAACCTGTGCCGCTAACTTATTAGATGCGGGGATTGATCCCCCCATTGTGGCTGAGGCTTGTGGAGAGGTACTCCGTCCCAGAGATTTGGCCAACTGTGTTGAGCGGATTACCCGCCAAACATCAGTCGCAGGTCTGGATGCTCTCTTGACTTGCCGCCAAGTGCGACGGCCTCTAGAACTTGCCAGTTGCGTGGTAGACATTAATCGCGAGACTGAAAACCCCGCCCTCCCAGAAGTATTGGATACTTGCCGCCGTAGTTTGCTACCCAAGCGCTTTGCGGACTGTGTCGTGGGATTGAGCCGCCGGGTTGACGACCTCACCCCAACCAATGCAATGGCAACTTGTCTGGATGCTGGTGACCCAGTCGTCGATTTTGCCCCCAACTTCATTCCGCAAGATGCCAGCCTACCTCCTCGCTTTACCCCGCTAACCACCCCCGTAGAATCGCCTGCCCTACCTTAAAGGCTTTCAAGTCTGCGATCGCTTGGTCTAGACTGGAGCCAACTCCGACGAACGGTTTGGCTTCAGGATAGGCATCCACTATGAACCTTGGCAAGCGAATCGCTGACTGGCTAGAAACGCATTGGGTCACGCCCTCCTACAGTGGTTGGCTCCTAGCAGGGCTGGCCATTTTCTTCTTCGCAGCGGGCACCAATACCCTGTCTGGTTGGTTATACGTGATGAGCGGGGTGATCGTGGCGCTGTTGGGGGTTGCTGCCATTTTGCCAGAGCGATCGCTGCGAGGCATTCAGGTGACCCGTCGCCCCATTAATCCGGTCAGTGTGGGGAGTGACCTCACCATTGAGCTAGACCTGGAAAACCGCACCGCCCAAGCCAAGACGCTGTTGCAAGTTCGGGATCTGCTGCCCTATCGCTTGGCGAAACCTGCGGCAACGGTCGTAGAAGCAATTCCACCCCGAAAAACTTACCGCTGGACCTACTTTCAGCCGACTGAGAAGCGGGGGGTGTATCGTTGGCACAATCTACAACTCCGCACCGCAGCACCTCTAGGATTGTTTTGGTGTCGGCGAGAGCGCACCGTTAAAGCAGCGGCGATCGTTTATCCTACAGTTTTACCCCTCACGGCTTGCCCCCTAATCGACGAAATTGGGCGGGAAAATAGCCCCAAGTTTCACAGTAGCCGCCGCTCCCAAAACGCTACAGAAGGGATTACTCGGGCCTTACGACCTTACCGTTGGGGTGATCCGATTCGCTTAATTCATTGGCGGACGAGCGCTCGTTATGGTGAATTTCGGGTGCGGGAGTTAGAAGTTTTTACAGGGGGAGAAGAGATTGTCATTTGCCTAGATAGTGCGGGGGCTTGGCAAGCCGATGATTTTGAACAAGCGGTAATTGCGGCAGCGTCGCTGTATTTCTACATGGCTCACCGGGATACTCATGTGAAGCTGTGGACGGCGGGTACAGGGTTGCTCCAAGGCGATCGCTCGGTTTTAGAGGCATTGGCAGGTACCTACGCTGGCGAAGAAGTGCGGGCAGAGAGTTTACCTGAGTTGCCCATGGTTTGGCTGACGCAAAATCCCCAAAGCCTGAATACCTTGCCTCTCGGTAGCCGTTGGCTTTTGTGGCCACCTACAAACCAAAAGCCTCGTTTAGTAGCCACTAGCGACCTAGAGTTTCCTGGCTTGGTGATCCAATTAGATAAATCTTTACAAACTCAGTTGCAATCGCAGTTACAGCGTTTGTATTCAGAAAGCAAGAGCCAAGAGCCAGGGCCAGAAGTTAGGAGCTAGGAGTTATGAGTTATCAGTCGAGTTATCTAGGTTTTGGTTTCCTTTAGCCCAGAGAAGGGCTGCGATACAATGCGGGAATACGCTTGTATGAAAGAGCTTGCCCTATGAACTCATCTGAAAACGGCACCCTCGCGAGTGAAAAGAACTTGGAAGCGATGCGGAACTTTGCCGAAACCTATGCCAAGCGCACCAACACCTACTTTTGCGTTGATTTGTCCGTGACGGCTGTAGTGATTGAGGGTTTAGCCAAGCATAAAGATCAATTGGGTTGTCCCCTCTGCCCCTGTCGGCACTACGAAGACAAAGAAGCAGAGGTGAATGCGACGTTCTGGAATTGCCCTTGCGTACCCATGCGGGAGCGCCAAGAATGCCATTGCATGCTATTTCTACAGCGCGAGAATGACTTTGCGGGGCAGCAGCAGGAAATTTCGATGGATGAGCTAGCTGTGGTTAGAAGCAGCCTCTCGGCTTAAGCTGAGGAAGCTGCGTCAGGAAGGCTTTATGAGTGAAACCATGCCACCAGAGTTTTGGCAGGCAGTGGAGCAGTTTAATCAAGGCGAGTTTTATGCCTGTCATGACACTCTAGAAGCGCTGTGGCTAGAGGAAGTTGATCCCCTACGGCGGTTCTATCAAGGCATCTTGCAGATTGCGGTGGCTTGCTATCATTTGTCAAACCTCAATTGGCGCGGTGCAGCGATCCTGCTAGGCGAGGGCATGAATCGTCTAAGAGATTACCAACCGACTTACGGCGGCATTGAGGTAACGCATTTACTGGAGCAAAGTGCCACCTTGTTGCAGCAACTTCAAGCCCTAGGCCCTGAAAACGTGGAAAGTTTGAGACAGCAGTTGCAAGCGAATCAGGTGGGAGAGGAAGCGATCGCTCTCTCTGAAACCCAACCCGCACCTTGTTGGCCCCAAATTGTTTTAGTTACCCCATCCTAATGCTCGCAGGCATAAATGACAGAGGTTAGCGGCTGCGAAACTTCCAGGGGAGAAGCATCGTCAAAGTTTCTACCTCAGTTGCTCGCACTTTCTCCTGAACTAGGCACCAGGATTCGGTAAACTACCTACAGAGATTTTGCCTCTCTTCCAGCCTGAGGTCTGACCCGGTTACTGTTTTGCCCTCTGAACTTGTACGACCTATGCTGCCTTTCTCCCAACTGTCCCGTTATACTGGCCGTCGCCTCGCTGCGGCCTTGCTAGTTCCTGCGACCCTAGCCGCGATCGCTCTACCCGCTACGCTCAAAAGCGCTGAAGCTCAAACTGCTCCAGGCCGCGCCCTGACGCTACGCTCGGATGTGCAAGAAGCCAATGCCAAAACGGGTGTAGTTACGGCCCGTGGTAATGTGCAAATTACTTACCCAGCTCGCCAAATTCAGGCAACTTCGGCTCAGGCTCAATACTTTAGCCGCGAACGCCGGATTGTCCTGAGTGGCAATGTGTACGTTTTGCAGCAAGGCAATAGCCTACGGGGCGAAAATATTACGTATCTGATTGACGAAGGCCGCTTTGTGGCTCTACCGCAGACCAGCAAACAAGTAGAGTCGATTTATATTGTGGCTGACCCAGCATCAACCCCAGCAACTCCACCCGCTTTAGCGAACCCACCTTTTTAATGCGAAACCTGGATCTTAGGGGTCTACTCAGTGGAAGTAGCCTCAGACCACTCATCTTTGATACCATCAAGGCCGATTGGTCTGCGATGCAGCTAGGCTGGGAGTAAATCGTTGAAGATTGTTCTGGAGAATATTCACAAGTCCTACGGCAAACGCACAATCGTCAATCGGGTCAGCCTATCGGTTTCCCAAGGGGAAATCGTCGGTTTGCTAGGACCGAATGGTGCTGGGAAAACCACCACGTTTTACATCGCTACTGGATTGGAAAAGCCTAATCAAGGTCGCGTTTGGCTGGATAACCGCGATATCACCACTTTGCCAATGCACTCCCGCGCTCGGTTGGGCATCGGTTATCTGGCGCAAGAACCCAGTATTTTTCGGCATTTGAGCGTTCGGGACAATATCTTGCTAGTGCTGGAGCAAACTAAGATTCCTCGGCGAGAGTGGCGATCGCGTCTCAACCATTTGCTACAAGAATTTCGCCTAGAGAAAGTTGCTTCTACCTTGGGAATTAGGGTTTCCGGTGGCGAACGGCGACGCACCGAAATCGCCAGAGCCTTGGCAGCAGGAAGAGAAGGCCCGAAATTTTTGTTGCTTGATGAACCGTTTGCGGGTGTAGACCCGATCGCAGTGGCGGAAATTCAAGAAATTGTCAGTCGGTTGCGCGATCGCCAAATGGGGATCTTGATTACAGACCACAATGTGCGAGAAACTCTAGCGATTACCGATCGCGCGTATATTATGCGGGACGGGCAAATTTTAGCTTCTGGTAACGCCGAAGAACTCTACAATAATCCCTTGGTGCGGCAGTACTACCTAGGAGATAACTTCCAACGTTAGCGTTGCAGCTCGGTTCGACTGTTCGCCAGGGCTTCGGCTTCTATGACTAGCATCACAAAATCTTTCCGCTTTCTTTTCTGGCCTCTAACTTGGTTGACAGGTGGCTTGTCCTTGATGGATCGCTACATCACCAGTCAACTAATCATGCCGTTTCTATTTGGCGTGGGGGCATTTTCGGCGATCGCGGTTTCGATTGGCACTTTGTTTGATTTGGTCCGCAAGGTGACAGGCGATGATCTACCCCTGAATTTGGCGATTCAGGTCTTTTTTCTGCGCCTGCCAGAGTTCGTTGTTTATGCCTTGCCCATGTCCACCTTGCTGGCAGCATTGATTGCTTACGGTCGGCTCGCCACCGATAGCGAATTGATCGCGTTGCGGGGTTGTGGGATCAGTGTGCGGCGATTAGTAGTTCCAGCACTGATTTTGAGCTTAGTGGTGACAGGCTGCACGTTTGCCCTGAATGAAGCGATCGCTCCTCAGACCACTTATCAAGCTTCTGTCTTACTGAATCAAACCCTCAGGAAGGATCGCCCTTCCTTTCAAGAACGCGATATCTTCTACCGGGAATTTAGCGACATCCAGCGACCAGATGGCAAAACAGAACAAGCTCTATCGCAGTTGTTCTACGCCAAACAATTCGATGGTCAGCGCATGATCAACCTGACGGTGCTGACGTTTAATCAAAAAAACTTACAACAAATTGTGTCAGCCAAATCTGCTCTCTGGAATCCTACTCAAAGCGCTTGGGATTTTTTTGAGGGCACCATTTATGCCGTTGCTCCCGATGGTTCCTATAGTGGCATTCAAGAATTTCAGCAGCAACCTTTCGCGATCGCCCGTACCCCTCTTGATCTGGCAATGTGGAATAAAGATAGTAACGAGATGAACATTGCGGAGGCGCAACGATATCTTTCTTTGCTCAATCAAAGTGCGGATGAGCAAACCCTACGAAAGCTGAGGGTACAAATTCAGCGCAAATATGCCTTTCCTTTTGTTTGCGTGGTCTTTGGTCTGATTGGTGCTGTGTTGGGCGCTAAACCAGGCCGCACCAACCGAGCTACAGGGTTTGGCCTCAGCGTTTTGATTATCTTTGTCTACTACACATTGGCGTTTCTCACGGCAGCTCTGGGGCAAGCAGGAGTTTTTTCCCCGGTTATGGCAGCTTGGCTCCCAAACATCTTTGGCTTTGGGGTAGGAGGATTCCTGTTAGCTCGCTCTACCTGATCGTAGAGGCAGCGACGGTTGCCTGATTTTCTATGTGGAGATGGCAGTTAGGCGCGATCGCTTGGGGCAATGAGAAGCTTATCTTTAAACTTTTAGTGTTGTAGTAAACGCCACTATCCACATTCAGGCGAAAGGGATTTAAGATCCTAAAAACACTAAACGGATTTTTGTATGAGTGGCGATCGCAGTATCAATACGGGTGGCGGAAATTATATTCACTCACTAAAGGGAAATTATATACAAGGGAACTACATACAAGGGAACTCTACAGAGGTAAACCAAGACTTTTCCCAAGTTGTCATCCATATCCAACAACGTCTAGCTCAACTTCAAGATGAGAGAAAATACAGTTCTGAAGAGTCTCAAAGAATAGTTGCCACTGAGCTAGCAAATCAAGCCAAAAGCCAACCTGCTCTCAAGCAAAAATTAATTACCCTAGGAAAATATGTTCGAGATGGGGTTGCGAACGGCTTAATAGGTCAGGCAGCTGTAGAGGTAGTAAAGATTGCGCTACAACTACTAAACACTTCTCTGTTTTGAAAAAAATCAACGTCAATGAAGGAGAGAAGGGCGGCTCTAATCAAACAACTGGTTACACTAGCTTCTAAAACCCCAATACATTGGAAGTATTATCTTACTGGCTTATTTCTTATTGCCGTTGGCTTTGTAATTATTTGCCAAATAACATTGATTGGCTTTTTATTAGGCATTCCAATATTGGGACTTGGCTGCTTTTTGTGCTTTTTAAGTTCAAAACTTGACCCAAGGAGCCTACAAAACTCTTTGGTTAAGAAAAGCCATAATGATCGTCAGAGGAATATCAATACAGATGGGGGAAACTATAACGAGCATATTAGCGGTGATTATATCAATATACAAGGAAATCAAATATACGTAGGTCAAGACCTGTCCCACTTTACTGCTCAAATTCAAGAAGTTTTAGAGCATCTTCGAGCACAAGATTATTCTAAGGAAAGAGCTGAGAAGCAGGTTATTCAGGAGTTGACAACTGAATTACACCAAAATCTCAGGTTTAGGCAAAAGCTTTTTGGATGGAAGGATTCTTTAGGCTCTTCTACTACTCACGCAGAGGAAGTTGCTGAGAGACTAGTTCAGATTGCTGATGAGATTCCTAAAGGTACAGAAAATGACTCATTTCTTGTTATAGAAGACAAGTATAAACTATTACATGACTTACTTGAGGCTGGACAGTGGAAGGAAGCTGATGAGGAAACAGCCCGATTTATCCATGATTTGATGCCAGAAACTTGGTACTCTGAACGCACTATTGCTGTCAACGAAATCCCTCCGGGAGATCTCAAAACCATTAACAAGTTATGGCTCAGATATAGTAAAGGACGTTTCGGTTTCAGTGTTCAGCAGCGTATCTGGAAAAGGATTTCAAGCGCCTACCCTCCTCAGAAGAGGGATTGGAAAAACGAAGACGCTTACACTGCTTTTATTGATTGTGTCGGTTGGTCCTTCGAAAATGGTTACCTATACTACACGGATCTTCAATATTCTCTAGCAGCACCAGCAGGACATTTACCTGCAATTGTAATGTTTGAGGATGCTGATGAGCCCTATTTCTATTATTCTTCTCCAAACTACTGCCATCTGAATCAAACTGTTTTCGATGATTTGATGGAACGTCAGTATGAGCGCAATTCGTTCATTCCATCATGGTTGAGATACTGATTTCTAGGAGAATAATCCGATTCAAGCTTTTTATTTGCAATTGGCTTTGAGGAGTTGACCTGCCAGAAGCTAGGCGATCGCGTGACACTCATCACCTGTCAGCAGGCTAATTATCACAAGGCTGAGCTTGGTCTATCACTGGAATTGGCTGAGAAAAATTAGATATTAACAGTAGCGAGTTCCTGAACGTCACGATGCCTCCTGTTAACCTCTTGCCCTCTGCTCTCTCCGAACTATTTGCTCAAGTCAGCAGTTCTGGCAAGATTACCTTAGCCGATCGCTATGGCATCCTGGCAGCCCTTCTGAGCAACGACATGAGCGCAGAAGAGCAATGCACGATTGACCGTTTACTTCATGCCTTAAAACAACGTCGAGTGCAGGTTGTAAACGAGTTGTCGGCAGAGATGTAACTGCAAACCAACCACAGGGTGAGGACGATGGAAGTTAGAAATCAGTCATTTATGCGATTTTTGCAAGAGGATTTGGCGATTCCTGCTGCTGCCGTCATGCTAGCTTGGCAACACTCAGAATCTCCTAGCCTATTGCCAATGGTCCTTTGGCAATACGGCTTAGTCACTTTAACCCAACTAGATCAAATCTTTGACTGGCTAGAGCAGCACAGCCTGACCTTGCTGTAGGTAGAACTTGAAGCGGGTACTGGCAGAACGCGATCGCCCGTTGGGTGTTAGTCAGTCTCGGCTTAGCACTTGACCCTACAACCGCCTCAGTCAAGCTGCCTAAGCCGTTAGAGGCACAACTGAGTTTTGATTTCTGTATTGCGATAGAATCCGCCGCAGCGATCGCCGCATAGCATGATCGAAAGCAGTATTTCAAATCCAGCTTTAGCTCTGACTTCAGCGCCTTTAACCGAGATAATTTAGCTAGCTCCACGCATACCGTTGTGGAAGTGGCGTAGGGTTGTCTGAGGTCATGGCTTCATTTTCGAGCATTTCTGGTTTTAGTAGAAATATGAGTCCTCCCCTATTCAGAAGGGCTTCAATTTCTACTCCAAGCCTGAAGTGCCTAATCATTGGAGAGACCAATATGAAAGTTCCTTTAGAAGTTACCTATCGTGATGTTGAAAAAACAGCCGCGATCGATGCTCTCATTCATGAAAAGGTTGCCAAATTAGAAGAAGTTTGTGACCACATTAGCAGTTGCCATATTGCTGTAGAAAAAATTCACGATCGCCCCCGCAGCGGTTCTCCTTACCGAGTCCGCATTGATATGACTGTACCTCCTGGCCATGAGTTAGTCGCTGACTCTAACCCCGGAGAAGAGACTCAGTATGTTGAACTTGATACTGTGATTCGGGACGCTTTCAGCGCTGCGCGTCGCCAGCTAAGCAAACTCACCAAACGTCAGCACGAAAGTGATAAGTCTCAAAACCAAGAAGCGTATGAAACGACTGCCTTAGTCAACAAGATCTTTCGGGAAGAAGGATACGGCTTTATTAAGACTTTGGACGGTCAAGATATCTACTTCCACAGGGCAAACGCATCTAAATTGGGGCAAGAGAGTGGGTGAGATACTGGATTAGAGCGTTTTAGCCAGAGACTCCTAACTGACCATGCCATCAACTGCTGCAAGCCTTCTAGAACATTT